>NZ_JBSFMT010000005.1:0-269579 GCF_053599695.1 Streptomyces sp. NPDC000878
GCACAAGGGCCCGCACTCAACGTCGGGAGTGACCCAGATGCCGGCCCACCGCGGGTGGCGGTCGGTGACGGGTTTGCCGCAATCCGCGCAGAGCATACCGAACTCCCGTACAACCATTGCCACTTGTCATAGGTCTCCTCATCGCCCCGGTGATCACCGCAAACTTGGAGACCCCTTGCGCTCCCGTGCCTCCCTCCTGGCCACAGCTCTCGTCGCCGCCACCCTGAGTCCGCTGGTCCTCGGCGCCCCGGCCTCGGCCGCCGCGGCGAAGCACGTGGACGACTTCAACGGCGACGGTTACCGCGACCTGCTTCTCGGTGACCGGACCGCCACCGTGGCCGGGAAGAAGAACGCGGGCGCCGTCGTCGTCATCTGGGGCTCGGCGACAGGGCTGAACACCGCCAAGCGCTCGGTCATCACCCAGAACAGCCCCGGCATCGCGGGCGTGGCCGAGGCGAAGGACGGCTTCGGCGCGAAGGTCACCTCGGCCGACCTGAACAAGGACGGCTACGCGGACGTCGTCGCAAGCTCCCCCGGCGAACTGCACGCCGGCCGCCACGGCACGCTCACTGTCCTCTGGGGCTCCAAGTCGGGCCTGACGAAGGGCAGTACGTACGCGTCCCCGGGCAGCAAGAAGGAGCCCTTCGGCCTGGACGCCGCCATCGGCGACTTCAACGCCGACGGCCATCTGGACATCGTGTCCGTGGACGGCGAGTTCGTTTGGTTCCTGCGCGGCCCGTTCACCAAGGCCGGCGGGCGCGGCAAGGCCACCAACCTCGACCCGTGGGACGGCGAGGACATCAGGGCCGAGATGGTGGTGGCCGGCAAGGTCACCAAGGACGGCACGGCCGACTTCGCGCTCATCGGCTACGACCTGGACACTTACACCAACCGCGTCTGGTTCTACAAGGGCGGCAAGAACGGCCCCGCCAAGCCCTGGAAGCGCACCCTGCCCGCCTCCGCCGACCTCAGCGGCTCCAGCGCCGTGATCGCCGACTTCGACCGCAACGGCTACGGCGACCTCGCGATCGGCGTCTCCCGCTCGGGCCGGGGCGGCGCGGTCCGTGTCCTGCCCGGCACGGCCACCGGCCCCGCGGGCAAGCTCCTCACCCTCACCCAGAACACCGCGGGCGTCCCCGGCAGCGTGGAGGACGGTGACCTCTTCGGGTACGACATCTCGGCCGCCGACATCAACGGCGACGGCTACCAGGACCTGGCCGTCGGCGCCGCCTACGAGGCGCTCGGCAGCAGCTACTGGGCCGACGGCTCGATCACCGTCCTGCGTGGCGGCTCGACCGGCCTCACCGGCCGGAACGCCCGCCAGTACGACCGTACGACCCCCGGCCTGCCGAACGTCTCCCCGGACAACGCCTGGCTCGGCGCCTCTCTCCTCCTGCGCGACTTCAACCGCGACGGCCGCGCCGAGCTGATCGCCACGGCCAACGAGGGGGGCCGACTCCATCTCCTCCCCGGCACCTCGTCCGGCCCGACAGGCACCGGATCCCGGACGCTCGCCGTCCCCCAACTGGGCCTGGGGGCAAGGGCGTTCATGGCGGCGGAGCTGGCGGACTGACCGCCGTACCAGCCGGGCACCCCTGTGTCGTGTTCCGCACCGGCACAGGGGTGTCTTCACCTCTCGAACACGTGCATCATTACTGAGTCGTTGCCAATGGGGTCAATGGTCCGGACGAGGTGCAGGGTGCGCGTGCGAAGAGGCGGCTGGGGTACGACGGCCGGCAGCGGGTTGGCAGCCATCGGCGCCCTGGTGGCACTCACCGCCTGCGGCCCCGCGACAGGGGACGCCGGCGCAGCCTCCCAGACCCCCGTCCAGGCCGCCAAGGCCCCCGCCCAGCGCCCGATACCGCAGGGCGACGGCAGCGAGGTCGCCGACGACTTCAACGGCGACGGTCACCGTGACCTGGTCCTCAACGACCTCGTCAAGGACCAGCTCCACACGGACGACGCCGGAATCGGCATCGTCTACGGCTCACCGACCGGACTCGTCCCCGGCGCCCGGCAGTTGCTGAGCCCGGCCCGCCAAGCGGCGCGTACGAAGGGCCAGTTGCCGGCGGTCTTCGACGCGGAGGCGGCCTGCGACCTCGACGGCGACGGCTTCACCGACCTGGTCGTGTCCACGGACCCGCCCTACGACGGCCAGGGCCAGCCCCCCGTGCCTCTCCAGCTCCTCTTCGGCTCCCCGGACGGCCTCACCGGCCGCGCGGTCGCCCTCGCGATCCCGGGGCGGGCCCGGGCCGGCAACGACTGGCCCGACCAGCCGGTGTGCGGCGACTTCGACGGGGACGGCGCCCAGGACCTCGTCGTCCACGCCTCCGACGAGCAACTCAGCTATCTGCGCGGCCCGTTCACCCGCAAGGGCGCCCCGGGCAAGGCCGGCACCCCCATCGCCGCCCCCGGCAACGTCCCGACGGGCCCGGCGGCCGACGTGAACCATGACGGATACGACGACCTGGTCGTCCGTACGGCGGAGGGCACCGCCAAGTCGGCGGTCGTGCTGGGCGGTCCGGACGGTCCGACGCGCACCGGGACGGCACTGCCCGAGGGCATCGACGTCGCCCTCGGCCGCTTCGGCAAGGGGCGCGACCTGGACGCGGCGGTGGGCGCGATGGGCGAAACGTCCCTGCGGTACGACCTCCCCGACGCCGCCTCCGGCACCCTCGCCTCCCCCGGCTCGATGCTCGACACCGGCGACTTCGACGGCGACGGCCGCGACGAACTCGTCTCCAGCGGCTCCCGGTTGAGGGTGTTCCGGGCGCCCAGCGCGGCGGCGGGCATCTCGGCGAAGGGCATGGTCACCGTCGCGCCACCGGCGAAGGGCACGACGCGGGTACTGACGGTCGGCGACTTCGACGGCGACGGCCGGGCGGACCTGGCGGTACGGACGTACCGGGGAGAGACCTGGGACGAGGTGGCCGTGTACGCCGGGGTCAAGGGTGACCTGGTGGCGGCGGAGCCGTCGGTCACGTTCTCCAGCTCGGAGTTCCTGTAGGAAGTGGAGTGTCGTACTCCCGTAACACCTATAACACGTGTAGTGAAGTGCCGTACTCCACACAACCATTGGTCACGACCGTGGGTCTCCCACGTGCTCACGGACGCGGACTGACCACCGCGCCGAACGAGCCGATGTAGACGATTCAGACAAAGCAAACGGGGAGATCAACCATGCGCAGACGCACCACCACCGCGGCCGTCGCCACCGCCCTGCTCGCCACGGCCCTGACGCCGCTGGCCCTCGGCACACCCGCCGCCGCTGCCGCCGCCAAGTACGCCGACGACTTCAACGGCGACGGCTACCGCGACTACGCCGAGTACTCCTACGGCGCCGACTACGAGTTCCCGGGCGGCGCCGTCAAGGTCACCTTCGGCACGGCGAACGGGCCGGGTACGAAGGTCCAGTACGTCAGCCAGAACAGCGCCGGTGTCCCCGGCTCCGACGAGGCCGACGACTACTTCGGCGAGGTCCGGGCCGCCGCCGACTTCAACGCCGACGGGTACGGCGACCTGGCCGTCGCCGCCACCGGCGAGGACCTGGCCGGACGGGTCAACGAGGGCACGGTCACCATCCTGTGGGGCAGCCGCACCGGCCTGTCCGGCGGTACGGACATCCCGGCGCGCACGCACACCGCGTACGGCCGCATGGGCGCGGACCTCGCGGTCGGCGACTTCAACGGGGACGGCAAGAAGGACCTGGCCGTCGTCGCGGGCGGCAAGGCGTGGGTCTACCGGGGCACCATCTCCCGCTCGGGCGTGGCCGGTTCGGTCACGTCGTACGACAAGGACGGGATCTACTACGAGGTCACGGCACTGATCGCGGGCAATGTGACCGGCGACAACAAGACCGACCTCGTCGTCATCGGCGACGTCGTCACCGACACGTACATCGCCTCCGACGCCTGGTTCATCAAGGGCGGCGCCACCAAGCTCGTCCCCGGCCGCACCCTCCGGCTGGAGAGCAAGAACGGCAGCGGCGGCGAGAGCGAGCGCGGCGGCGACGGCGTCATCGCCGACTTCAACAAGGACGGCAAGGGCGACATCGCCATCGGCACCCCGCTCTTCTCGTCCTACCGGGGCGAGGTCAGCGTCTGGTACGGCGCGGCGGCCGGCCCCGCCAAGTCCGCCCGCTTCACCCAGAACACGGCGGGCATCGCGGACAGCGCGGAGACGTACGACCACTTCGGCGGCAGCCTCGCCGCCGGCGACATCAACGGCGACGGCTACCGCGACCTCGCGATCGGCGCGTACGGCGAGCGGATCGCCGGCAAGCCGTACGCGGGCGGGTTCCACGTGCTGTACGGCCGCGCCGGGGGCCTCACGACCGCCGGCTCGCAGTGGCTCGCCCGCAGCTCGGCGGGCATCCCGGGCGATGTCACCGACGGCGACATGTTCGGCGCGAAGCTCCGCCTGCGCGACGGCAACCGCGACGGCAAGGCCGACCTGTACGTGTCGGGCGGCACGGGCTCACTGCGGCTGCTGGGCTCGGCGACGGGGATCAGGACGACGGGGGCCACGTCGGTGCCGGAGAGCCTGATCGACGGGATGCTTCCGTAGCTCTCAGGTTCAGCCCTCAGGTTCTCCAGGTTCCCTAGGGGAAGTGTGAAGAGCCCCTTAAGGGATGTCACAGGTCGGCAGCAAAGGGGGCCGCAAAAGCCCGGGCCCCACCCGTCACTCTCCGGGACCAGGTACGTTCGATGACGTGGCTGGATTCAGGATCGGACGCGGCGGCCGGGACAACCGCCCCCCGCAAGCGCGACCGCAACAAAACCCGCGGCAGCAGCCGTACGGCCAGCAGCCCCCGCAGGGCGGCCCGTCGTACGGCTACCCGTCCGCGCCTCAGCAGCAGCCGTACGGCGGCGGACAGCCGTCGTACGGCGGCCCGGGCGGCGCGGGACGGCAATGGCCCCCGCAGGCGACCGCGGCGAGCGGCGGTTACAACGGACCCGGGGGACACGGCGAGCCGGAGTACTTCGGCGACGACGGACACGACGGGCACGGCGGGCAGCACGGGCACGGCCCGCAGGGGCATCCCAACGCCCCCGTGGACCCGTACGCGGCCAACAACCCTGGTCACACACAGGCGTTCACGGTCGGCGACGACGGGTACCACCAGGGCGACACCTACCGCGCCGGCGCCGCCTCGTCCCCGCCGACCGGTCCGCGACTGCGCTGGAAGGAACTGCTGCGGGGCATCGTCACCTCCCCCGACCGCACGTTTCTCCAGATGCGCGACTACCAGGTGTGGGTGCCGGCCCTCGTCGTCACGTTCCTGTACGGCCTGATCGCCGTCTTCGGGTTCGACGACACGCGCGAGGACACGATAAACGCGACGCTCAACAACGCGATCCCGATCGTGCTGACGACGGGCGTGGCGATGGTCCTGAGCGCCTTCGTCCTGGGCGTGGTCACCCACACCCTGGCCCGCCAGCTCGGCGGCGACGGCGCCTGGCAGCCGACGGTGGGCCTGTCGATGCTGATCATGTCGATCACGGACGCCCCCCGCCTGCTCGTCGCGATGTTCGCGGGCGGCGACGCACCCTTCGTACAGATCCTGGGCTGGGCGACCTGGGTGGCGGCAGGCGTCCTGCTGACCCTGATGGTCCGCCGCTCCCACGACCTGCCGTGGCCGAAGGCACTGGGGGCGTCGGCGATCCAGCTGATCGCACTGCTGTCGATCGTGAAGCTGGGGACGTTCTAAGAGAAGCAACTGGGATACGAGGGCGTGCGTGTGCCCCCGTATCCCAGCTCAGGCGTCGAGAACCTGGCCCGCGCGACGGACGACCGGGGGCTCGACGGACCACGGGAAGTTGATCCACTCGTCGGTGCGCTTCCACACGTACTCGCACTTCACAAGGGACTGCGTCTTCTCGTAGATGACGGCGCTGCGCACCTCGGCGACGGCGTCCAGACAGAAGTCCCGCACCAGCTTGAGCGTCTTGCCGGTGTCGGCGACGTCGTCGGTGATGAGGACCTTCTTCTCGGAGAAGTCGATGGTGTTGGGGACGGGCGCGAGCATGACGGGCATGGGGAGTGTGGTCCCGACGCCGGTATAGAACTCGACGTTCACAAGGTGAATGTTCTTGCAGTCGAGGGCATAGGCAAGCCCGCCAGCCACGAACACACCCCCGCGCGCGATGCTGAGCACGACGTCGGGCTCGTACCCGTCGTCGGCGATGGTTTGTGCGAGTTCGCGAACGGCGACGCCGAACGCCTCGTAGGTCAGGTTCTCCCGTATGCCGCTCACGGCGCTCAGACCTGCGTCCGGTGGAAGTTGAGGAAGGACCGGGAGGCGGTGGGCCCGCGCTGCCCCTGATACCGGGAGCCGTACCGGTCGCTGCCGTACGGGAACTCGGCGGGCGAGCTGAGCCGGAACATGCACAGCTGGCCGATCTTCATACCGGGCCAGAGCTTGATGGGCAGCGTCGCGAGGTTGGAGAGTTCGAGCGTCACATGCCCGCTGAACCCCGGGTCGATGAACCCGGCGGTGGAGTGGGTGACGAGCCCGAGCCGCCCGAGCGAACTCTTGCCTTCGAGCCGGGAGGCGAGGTCGTCAGGAAGCGAGATGACCTCATAGGTGGAGGCGAGCACGAACTCCCCGGGATGGAGGATGAACGGCTCGTCGCCCTCGGGCTCGACGAGCCGCGTGAGATCCGCCTGTTCGATCGACGGGTCGATGTGCGGATACCGGTGGTTCTCGAACACCCGGAAGAAGCGGTCGAGGCGCACGTCGACGCTCGACGGCTGCACCATGGATTCGTCGTAGGGATCGATCCGTACTCGCCCGGCGTCGATCTCGGCCCGGATGTCCTTGTCTGAGAGAAGCACGCCCCGAGGATACGCAAGGCGCGCGGACCCGCCACAATCGGACGGCCCCGCGCGCCTACACCTGCTTCTACTTCTGCTTCTACTTCTGCTTCTACATCACTACTTACTGCTACTTACTGCTACCGCTGCGATGCGGCTGATGTTGCCGCTGCTCCAACGTCACCGGCACCACACTGCGCAGCCGCGCGCAGCGGGGACACCGGACCAGCCGGCCGGGGCCAAGCCGCTCGGCCTGCTGCATCGGGAACGAAGCGGTGCTGAACACGTGCCCTTCGGCACAACGGACGACGGTGCGCTCGATCAAGTCCTCAGAGTCCCTTCCCCAAGAGCCGTCGCCGGTCACTGTCGAGACCAACGAGGAAAGCCACATTACGGGACGAAAAGGGCGGTCTCCAGACGGCACTCCGATCCCGCCGGACCCCTCTTCCGCGCCCCCACCGTACGCCCCAACTCCGGCCGCCCGCAGCCCGGCCACCCCGCGAAAACCCACCCGGCCGACACTTGGAACACCCCCGGAATCCTCCGGAAACGGGGGCAGGCCCCACGGCTCGGCGCCGGGGGCCTGGCATGCGGTAGAGTGACTGAGCGTTCCGACACCGGCTCAGACCGGCGTCTTACGCGGGTGTAGTTTAGTGGTAGAACATCAGCTTCCCAAGCTGAGAGTGCGAGTTCGATTCTCGTCACCCGCTCCATATGAAACCCCCAGGTCATCGACCCGGGGGTTCTTTGTTGTCCAGGCCGGTGGGCTGGTGCCGCACCACCGTCGCACCATTGGCTCTCGGCGGCGACCTCCCGCTGCCGCTCCTCGTCGACCGGCAAGGTGCGAAGGACCCGACGATCGTGGCCCGCCGCAGTACGACCGGTGAGCCGAGAGAGGCCCGTGCCGCAGAGGCATTCGGGGAGGGGCGGGGCGAGCGGCGTCGGGCCCCTCGCCCCGCCCCGAGGACGGGTTCTGGGTCAGACCACCGTCGGCTGAGGCTCGGGAGCCTCACGGGTCAGGTGGCCGGCCCTGTTCAGTCCGTAGAGGGACCCGGCGCAGGCCAGTCCCAGGACGAGCAGCGCCAGCCAGGGCAGTGCGGACATGCCGGCCGACCGCGCGGCGTCGAGGGCGGCCCCGGTGAGGAGGTTGCCCAGGGTGATGCCGACCCCGCAGATGGTGTTGTAGAGGCCGTAGTGCGTGGCGACCAGGCGGTCGCCGGAGAGCCGGACGATGGTGTCCATCTCGAAGGGGTACGCGATCATCGTGCCCAGTGCCAGCAGCAGCGCGGCCAGTGTCGGCGGGACGGCGGCGAGCAGCAGGCGCCCCAGTCCTTCGTCCGGGACGGGCAGGGCCGTCGCCGCGAGCAGCGGTACGAAGGCCACGCCCATGGTCAACAGCCCCCAGGCCAGGGCCTGTCCGGGCTCCAGTCGGGCCTTGCACCAGGCGGTCACCCGGGTCTGGCCGAAGATCGTGGCCAGACCCGAGACCGCGAAGAGCACCGCGACGGCCGCGGTCGTGAACTCACCGTCGCCGCCCAGGCGTCGGACCTCCAGGGGCAACGCCAGGTAGACCTGGAAGGACAGGACGTACGAGCCGATCATGGCCGTGGAGAAGAGCAGGAACGCGCGGTTGCGCAGGATCCCCGCCCACTGGGCCAGTACGCGCTCGCGCCCGTCGGGTTTCGCGTCCGCCGCGTCGTCGGCCCGCCGGGTGGGCAGTGAGCGGATCTGTACGACGCTCAGCAGCGCGAAGACCGCCGCCGCGACGAGGCAGGTGATCCGGAAGTCGAAGCCGGTCAACAGCATCCCCACCAGCGGGCCGAGCAGGATGCCGGCCTGGTAGAAGACGTTGAAGAGGGCGAACGCCTCGATCCTGCGCTCCCCCGCGTCGGCCGCCAGATAGGCGCGTACGGCCGGGTTGAACAACGCCCCCGCGAAGCCGGTGGCCGCCGAGGCGGCGAGCAGCGCGGGAACCGAGTCGACCAGGCCGAGGGTGGCGAAGCCGACGGTGCGCAGGACGCATCCCGCGACTATCAGCGGCTTGTAGCCGAACCGGTCGGCAAGGGTGCCGCCGATGAGGAACATGCCCTGCTGGCTGAAGTTCCGTACGCCCAGGATGAGTCCGACGAGCCAGCCGGCCAGGCCGAGGGAGCCGGACAGGTGGGCGGCCAGGTACGGCATCAGCATGTAGAAGCCGAGGTTGATGGTGAACTGGTTCACCAGGAGGAGTTGGACGCTGCGCTCGTAGGAACGGACCTGGGTGAGCGTCGTCTTCACTGTGCCCCGCCTTCGGCTCCGGTTGCGTCCGCCATCAGGGAGACGGGGTCGCTGACCGTCGTGCAGCGGGTCCAGCGGGTGACTTCCTTCTCGTTCGGCCTGCCCACCACTTCCGGTTCTGGTGCGGGTGTCACCCCCAACAGCCCCTGTTCGGCGCAGTATTCGTCGTCATAGACGGTCTCCAGGTACCGCTGGGGTCCGTCGGGGAAGACCGCCACGATGCGGGTGCTCGCAGGAGTCGTACGGGCGAGCCAGCCGGCCACCAGGGCGACCGCGCCGACACTCCACCCGCCCGTGGCGTAGTGCGAGGAGGCCAACTGCCTGCACGCCCAGACGGATTCGGCCGGTGCCACCCAGTGCACCTCGCTGAAGTTCTCGTACGCGACGTTGCGCGGGTAGATGCTGGAGCCGAGACCGCGCATCAGGCGGGGCCGGGCGGGCTGGCCGAAGATGGTCGAGCCGACGGTGTCCACGCCGACCAGACTCATCCCGGGGTACAGCTGGCGCAGGACACGCGAGATGCCCGCGGAGTGGCCTCCTGTCCCGACGCTGCAGACCAGGGTGTCGATGTGGCCCACCTGCGACGCGAGTTCGAGGGCGAGCGGAGTGTACGCGGACACGTTGTCCGGGTTGCCGTACTGGTCGGGACACCAGGCTCCGGGGCTTCGTGCCAGCAGTTCGGCGACCCGGTCACGGCGGGCCTGTTGCCAGCCACCGGAGGGGTGCGGCTCGGGGACCATGTCGACAGTGGCCCCGTAGGCCGTGAGCAGCCGGGTCATGGACGGTTCCAGGCCAGGGTCGGTGACCAGGGTGACGGGGTGCCCGTAGACCATTCCGGCCAGTGCCAGGCCGAGGCCGAGCGTGCCGCTGGTCGACTCGATGATCGGGCATCCCGGGCGCAGGGCACCGCGGGCTCGGGCCCGTTCGGCCATGTGCAGTGCGGGACGGTCCTTGATGCCGCCGGGGTTGAAGCCCTCCAGCTTCGCCCAGAAGCCACGGTCGGGCGGGGAGAAGGGCTGGGACACACGCAGAACAGGGGTGTTGCCGACCAGCCCGGGGAGGGTGGAGACGGCGGGGGTGAAGTCACTCGTGGTCAGGGAGTGCATCTCTTTCGCTCTCGTTCGATGCGGACGTGCGCGGATGCTCGTCTCGCGCGCCGGCGGATGCGCGGCACGCGGCGGGTCCGGCCTGAGCCGACCTGCCAGGGCGACGCCTATATGCGCCACTGGCAGAGGGAGATGAGAGCGGACCGGCCGCCGCTCGGCGGGAGTCTTCGCGCGGCGTCACGCGGATCGTGCGAGGGGCGGTTCGCCGCGTCCGTCAGCGACACCGCGTCGGCGGTCGCAGGCGATGAGACGGGAGCCGAGGACTTCGAGAACGCGGCTGCCTCGGAAGGGGCGTCGTGACAACGGTCGGGAATGTCCGATGAGTCGAGGATCCCGCCCTCGGAGCCGTCCGGGGGCGACGGGGCTTCACTCGACGCGGCGGCCAAGTGACCGTACGGCTGCTCCGACGTATGGAGCTGATCGCTGAGACACGTCAGCATCGCGAGCAGCAGGGCGTACAGCGTGGCCCAGACGAATCGGTTCTTCCGGAGCGAACACGCCGGGTGGGCATGCGGGTGGGCGTGGATGGGGACGGTGGCAGGCGTGGGGGGCACAAGTCCTCCGTGCGGCACTGTCCTGGCCGGAAGGATCACGGCAGGGACAGAGATCAGGGGGGTGGTGGTGGAAACGGTCGTCGACCATCCCCGCACCGCGCCGAAGAACGACAGGCGGAGGAGGTCAGACGCCAGGAAGGCGCTGACCTAGATACGCAGAACCGCGGAGTCAGCAGCACACGCCATCGGGGCTGCGAAGTCCCGGGCCGCGGCATGGCCAACGTCCACCAGCCGGGGCAGGCCGTCGCCATCGCTCTCCGAGCTCAGCGAAGACAGGCAGGGCACACCGACACCGGGCCCCTGCGGAGGCTGCCCCAGCGCGCACTCCCCACCGGCATGGTGCTGCCCGTGACCGTCGTGATGGTCGTCCGACGGATCGTCGGGCGTCACGCCCACAGACACCGCCGACGTGGCAGTCGCAACCTTCTTACGGTCCGCGATGGGCTCGAAATGAACGTCGGCCACTGCGGCGCCTTCGCCGGAAGCGACGTGACGCACCGTGGCATCGGGGCTGACGGCGTGCGTATACAGCAGACCGAAGAGGAACAGACCCAGGCCCAGCACACGCCACAGAACCGCTGTCGAGCGGCTCCGCTGCACACCGGAAGGCGACCAGGCCGTAATCACGCCGTGATCCTAACCCGCCTCAGGAGCCCTTGCGCTTTGAGCGGTGGGAACGCTGCGTGAACAAGCCATGTGCGCCTGAATCTGCCGCCCCGTGAGACCAATCACAGGGACAGGGAAGGCACTTCACCGACTGCAAACAGTCGGTACGGTGCCTCGCGACAAACACGAAAGCGGTGGGCCGCCGGGGTGAGTCCTCGACGGCCCACCGCTTGTTGGCGATGTGTCAGCTCTCGCCGAGCATCTTGTTCATCTGCTCGATCTCGGCAGTCTGGGCCGTGATGACGTCGTCCGCGAGCTTCGTCGCGGGGCCGTACTTGCCGTCGGCCTTCTCCGTCCTGGCCATCTCGATGGCGCCCTCGTGGTGCTGGACCATCATGTCGAGGAACATCTTGTCGAACTCGGTGCCGGAGGTCTTCCCCAGCTTGTCCATGTCCTCGCTGCTCATCATTCCGGGCATGCCGGACGACATGTCGTGGCCCTCCATGCCGGACATGTCGGCGGGGACCTCCTCGCCCCCACGAGGTGAGCCAGCCGGACATCGTCCTGATCTCCGGGTCCTGTGCCGCCTTGACCTTCGCGGCGAGGTCCTTGACCTCCTGCGAGGAGGCGCGGTCGGCGGCCAGTTCGGCCATGTCGACGGCCTGGCGGTGGTGCTGGATCATCTCTGTCGCGAAGGAGACGTCCGCGTCGCTGCGCTCGCCCGCCTTGGCCGAGGCGGACGCGGACGCGGACGGGCTGGAACCGGTCTTCATGGAGCCCATGTCGTGACCGCCGCCACCACAGGCGGCGAGCACGAGGGCAGCCACTCCCGCGGCGGCGGCGAGGGCGGTACGGCGGATGAGCTTGCGGCGTGCGGTCATGGTCGAACTCCTGGGATCGGATCTGTGAAGGGCATGCCGATGCGCGGCGCCGCGCCCTCTTGGGCATGCGGCGTCGCGCGGGCCGCTCTAGATCCGCAGGAGCTGGAGTTCGGAGAGTGAAGGCGGCGCCCGGCCGCCGTCGGGGCCCCTGCCGCCCGGAGAAGTGACCACGCGCGGCACTCCGGCGCAGGCCACCACGTCGGGCAGCAGTACGGGCACCACACCGGGTGCCCCGCTCACCGACGCGGAGGCACAGGTCGGGTCCGCATGCGTCGCGTGGCCCTGGCAGTCACCGCCGTGATCGCAGCCGGCGGGCATGGACACCGTGGCCCCCATGTCCGTGCCTGCGGGCGCCACCGTCCGGTCGTGAACGCGCACAACAGCCGCGGGGTCCGGCACCGGTCCGAGACCGTGCATGCCGAGCAGGCCCAGCATCAGAGCACCCACGAGCAGCCCACAGGACCGCAATACCGATTGCGGTCGAGGGGCGAACTGTACGAGGCGCGTCACGGCGCCATCGTAGGCACGGGCCATTGATCCCCTGCATCTCGGACGTACGCGAGTGCTACGAACAGACCGGGCGGGTGCGCATGTCCGCCACCGAGGAAGTCCGAGAGACCAGCCGTCTACTATGGCCCTGCGTACTCACTTGCGCATTCGGTGGCGAAGAGGAGTCAGGGCCATGCGACGGCTGGGGGATCTCGAGGCGGAGATCATGGATCGCCTCTGGACATGGAACCGTCCGGCCACGGTGCGTGAGGTCGTCGACGACATAAACAGGACCCGCCCCGTCGCGTACACGACGGTGATGACCGTCACCAACATCCTTTACAACAAGGGCTGGCTGCTGCGCGGCAAACAGGGACGCGCCTGGCTGTACAGCCCGGTCCGCAGCCGTGAGGCGTACGCCGCCGCGCTCATGGAGGACGGCCTGGGAGCGAGCAAGGACCGTCCGGCCGCGCTGGTCCACTTCGTCGAGAACATGTCCGAGGAAGAGGTGGCCGCCCTGCGCAAGGCCCTGCGAAACGCCGGACGGCAGGCGAAGGCATGAACGCGGCCCCCGTCCTGGCCGGCTACACGGTCGCGGTGGGTTTCGTCGCTCCGCAGTTGATGCTCCGCAGCAGCTGGCCGCACCGGGCTCCGGCCCTGGCTGCGGCGGTGTGGCACGCACTCGCGGTCTCGTTCTCGATCGGGGCGGCACTCTTCGCATACAACCTCGCCATGCCGACCGAGCACCTGCACGCCGGCATTGTCGGCCTGCTGCACTCCTGCGGGCTCGATGTCGGTGCGAGCGGGCCCGACCCCGACACGGCGAACCGGCTGGCTGACGGCGTGCCCGCCGCCATCGGGATCGCTCTCGCGGCCGGCTTCGTCTTCCACATCGTGCGGGCCCGGCGGGCGCGCACGCGGCACCGGGAGGCCCTCGACCTGGTGGGCCGCCACTCGGCACGCCTTTGCGCCACCGTCCTGCCCTACGACATCCCCGCCGCGTACTGCCTGCCCGGCCGTCGCCCCCGGATCGTGATCAGCGACGCCGCTGTCCGTCAGCTCACACCGGAACAGCTCGGCGCCGTACTGGAGCACGAGCAGGCGCACATCGCGGGCCGCCACCACCTCGCCCTTGCCGCCATGGAGGCATTCCACTCCGTGTTCCGCCGACTCCCGCTGGCCCACCACGCCCGGGAGCAGACGGCACTGCTGCTGGAGATGATCGCGGACGACCGCGCCCTGCGCAGTCACTCCCACGAGGCGCTGGCCACCGCGATGTACGAGATGGCCGCGGCCCGCGCTCCCAAGGGCGCGTTCGCCGCGGGTGGCCACGCCGTCCTCATCCGCGTGAAGCGGGTTCTCGGTCCGCGCAAGGCGCCCCACCCGACCCTGTGGGGTTGCGTCGCCGCCGCGGCCGTGGCGGTTCCGCTGCTGCCACTGCTGGTTGCCTGCCTGCCCGCGCTCGGCTGACCGGTTTCGTGTGAGACACCTGCGACTCGGACTCGCTTGCGATACCGGCTACTAAGCTACTAAGTTTTATCTTGCTTGACGGGTCGGCGCACTGTGCGCCGGTACGACGGCCGCCGCAGCCCGTCGCCTGGTACACAGACCGCGTAGAGGAGCCACCCCACGATGGGAACCCACCGTCGGCCGAAGCCCCCCAGCCGTGCCCGGATAGCCACCCTCGGCATGGCCGCCGGCGCAGTCAGCCTCCTGCCGACGCAGAGCCAGGCGGCTCCCGAGCCCACGGTGGACGAGGTGCGCAAGCAGGTCGAGAAGCTCTACGAGGAGGCCGAGGCTCCCACGGAGGAGTTCAACGCCGTCAGCGAGAAGCAGGAGAAGCTGCAGCGCGAGGTGGACGGCGCGCAGGACCGGCTGGCCCGCAAGCAGCAGGAGGTCAACGAACTGCGGGAGAAGATCGGCCCGTTGGCAGCCGCGCAGTACCGCAGCGGCGGCATGGAACCGAGTGTGCAGTTGTTCTTGTCCGGCGACCCGGACAACTACCTCGACCAGGCCGAGATGCTCGACCGTACGACCAGCCGGCAGGCCGACGCCCTGCGGGCGATGCGGACCAGGCAACGCGAACTCACCCAGGAGCGGGAGGACGCCCAGAAGCGTCTGAAGTCCCTCGATGAGACGCGCGCCGAGGCCACCGCGAAGAAGGACGAGGTCCAGAGCAAGCTCACGGAGGCCCGCAAGCTCCTGAACAGCCTGACCGCCGAGCAGCGCGCCAGGATGGAGGCCGCCCAGGAGCGCGACGACGCCTCCGCGGGCGCCAGCGACTCCCCCTCCTCCTACAACGGCCCCGCCAGCGGTCGCGCCAAGACCGCCATCGAGTTCGCGTACGCCCAGCTCGGCAAGCCGTACGAATGGGGTTCGACCGGCCCCGACTCCTACGACTGCTCAGGACTCGTGGGAGCGGCCTGGCGCTCGGCGGGCGTCTCCCTGCCCCGCACCGTCCAGCAGATGTACGACGCGGGCCGCAAGGTGTCCAGGTCGGACCTGCAGCCGGGCGACGTCATCTACTGGTACAACAGCACCCAGCACAACGGCATGTACGTCGGCGACGGCAAGGCCATCCACGCGCCGCGCACCGGCAAGAACATCGAGATCGTCCCCCTGGACTCCATGCCGTTCTTCGCCGCGTCCCGGCCCTGAGCACCAACACCCGTATCGCTCAAGGAACTTCAGCGACCGCACGCCCGGCCGTCCGTAAGCTGCTCGCCGTCGTGGGCGCCTCGATCGCCTCCCTGGCCCTCGCCGGCTGCGGTGGCGGCTCCGCGGGCACAGGCACGGCGGCAGACACTTCGGACCCGTCCGGGAGACTCAGCGGCAGCGCGGACGGCGGCAAGACGTGGAAGCAGCTCACGACCGTGCCCGGCGGACAGCCCCAGGCCCTGACCGCGGTTGACGCCGAACATGTTCTCGCCGCGACGCAGACCGCCGTCTGCGAATCCCTCGACGGCGGAAAGACCTTCACCGAACTCACGCCCCTCGCCTCCTGAAAAGCTCCAGCCCTTGCAGCCCGTTACCGACGGGCCCCCAGACCGGCCGCCCGGTCGTCCAGGACCGCCGAACGCTCCCCCCACTCGCGACTCCTGCTGCTTGTGTCATCCGTAGTGGGTCAGCCCTCTCGGCTTGAACACCGAGAGCGCCACGGCCACGAGCAGCCGAACAGCCCCCACGTGGTCCAGAGCGCCTGGACGAGCCCGGCACCGAGGAGAAGCCCTCCGCGCCCGCTTCCGAGTCCCAGCACCGGAATCCAGTGCCACCACCGAGGAGAAGTCCGGCCAGGCCGAGGACGGCCACAGCCACTGACGGCCAAACGACGCCAGAACCAATCATCTACTAAGACGCTTAGCTTTGTTCGGCTAGCGTAGACGTCGTCCGCCCCCTTTCAACGGGGAAGAACCGGAGGGGATATGACCGGATTCACCGACACCTACGCGTCGAGTAGCATCCTCGGCGCCATTCAGGTCGCCTCCGACACCAAGGAGGACCAGAGCGGATTCCTGTCGGGGGTATCCACTCTCGGCACCATCGCAACGGTGGTGATCATCGCCTTCGCCGTGGCCCTGGTAGCGGAGCTGGCATGGCGGGAGAGGCGGCAGCGCAGGCGGGAAGAGGCGACGGCATCCGCCCTTGAACCCGCTCCCCATGAGGGGGACATCTCGTCGTAACCGCCTGCACGCCGCGTCCGGACACACCCACCGTCGGCCGATGGGTCCGCCCGGACGGCGCGAGGAGAACGTCAGGCCCGATAGGCCACGTTCGCCATCATCCCGGCCTCGCCGTGGTACGCGTTGTGGCAGTGCAGCATCCACTGACCCGGGTTGTCGGCCTCGAAGAAGACGGACAACTTCTTCCTGGGCAGCACGATCACCGTGTCCTTGCGCGGCCCGGAGTCGCCCAGTTGGTACGTGTGCCCGTGCAGGTGCATCGGATGCCACATGTCGGTGCCGTTGACGAAGTCCAGCCGCACGCGCTGGCCCTCCTCGATGAGGATCGGATCCGCCCCGGGGTCCTTCATGTCGAACGGCCTGCCGTTGATGGCCCAGTTGTACTTGCCCATGCCGCCGGTCAGCTTGATCTGGTGCGTGACGTCGGTCTTGCCGGACCCCAGCCGTACGTCGTCGGCGGCACGCAACTGCGGCGCACTCATGATCATGCCGTCGAGTTCCTTCGGGCGGACGGTCGCCTTCGGGGCACTCCCCGAGCCGGTGCGGACGAGGGCGAGACCGTTCGCGTTCTTGCCCTCGGCCAGCGCTACGAGCGGGAAGACCCCGTCGCCGAGGGTGACGAGGACGTCGTACCGCTCGCCCATGCCGACCAGCAGGGCGTCCACGTCCTGGTGCTGGACCGGGAAGCCGTCGGTGTGGGTGATGGTCAGCCTGTGGTCGCCGAGAGCCACCCGGTAGGCGGTGTCCCCGCCCGCGTTGATGATCCGCAGGCGCACCTTCCTGCCGGGCTTTCCGGTGTAGACGTCCGGGTCGGCCGACACCCTGCCGTTGATCAGGTGGTGCGGGTACTTCACGTCGCCGGCGTCACCGCCGAGCAGGTCGCTCTCCGCACCCATGAGCATGAACCTCATCGACATACCGTTGGACGAGGCTGAGGGGGACTCCGAGTCGCCGCCCATGTCCATCCCGCCCATGTCCCCCATGTCGTGGCCCTCCATACCACTGGAGCCGGGACTGGCGCTCTCCCCCATGCCCATGCCGCCCATGCCCTGCTTCAGCTCGGCGAAGACCTCGTCGGGGGTGCCGGAGACGCCGTCGACCCAGTCGTCGAGGAGGACGACCCACTCGTCGTCGTAGGCGAGGGTCTCCTTGGGGTCCTCGACGATCAGCGGCGCGTACAGGCCTCGGTCGAGCTGGACGCCGACGTGCGGGTGGAAGAAGTACGTGCCCGGCGCGTCGGCGACGAACTCGTAGGTGAACGTGGAGCCGGCCCGGACAGCGGCCTGGGTGGCGGGCGGCATGCCGTCCATGTCATTGCGCAGCGCGATGCCGTGCCAGTGGATCGACGTGGCCGTCCTGTTCGGGAGCTGGTTGGACAACTCGGCGACCAGGGTGTCGCCGACGGAGAGGCGGACCTCCTTGCCGGGGGTGCGGCCGTCGAACGCCCAGGTCCTGGGCATGACACCGCCGCCCAGGTCGATCATGGCGGGCGCCGCGGTCAGGGTGAGCTTCTGCCGGCGTCCGGTGCCCTTGCGCTTCTTCTCGGCGGCGGCGACCGCCGAGCCGGAAGGGTTCACCAGTGCGTTGCTGCCACCGGAGCCGGAGCCGCTGCTGCACGCGGCGAGCGCACCCGCCCCGGCGGCTCCCAGTCCGGCGAGCAGGACGGAGCGGCGGTTGATGCTGTTCATTGTGTTGTGTCCTCTGGATCGAAACTGCCGATGTGGTCGCGGAGGGACGGCACATCGCGCGCCGTCCGGCGCGGCCTATATGCGCAGTTGCGAGAGGACGGACAGATCTGGCGGGGCTCGGCCGAGCGTGGCGCCGGGTGCACGTCCGGCTACGGCCTGACTCAGGTGCGCCAGCGGGTCGAACGCGGCCCGAGCGGGAGCGGCGAGCTGCACGGAGTCGATGCTCGCCGTGGCGCAGTGCTGCATGCCGGGCGCGGCACACGTGCCGTTGTCGTGGGCGCTGTGGGAGGAGTCGTCCGAGACCGACGGTGCCGTCTCATCCGGCATCACGTGAGCGGCATGGGCCATGCCCGGCATGACGGCATGTGCCGCGCTCGGCATGGACGAGACGCCCATCGCGGACGTCTCGTGGTGAACGAGCACGGCCAGCGCGACGCACACGGTGAGGAACACCCCGTACGCCCAGCGGACGGCTATGCCGCCGCTGCGAGCCGTTCGTGCCGTCATGAGATCCACTCGTCCTCACCGGTGACCGGAGTCCACATACTACCCCCAGGGGGTACCTGAGCAACCCGACCGATGCCGCCCGGCCAGGTCACCCCTGGGGAGGACCTCGCGGTTGTTCCGGAGACACGGCCGTGGACGGCGCCAGCACCACGTGCTGCTTCCTGTTGCACCGCCCACGACCACACCCGTCGCCCGGTCGCGCACAAGCGCGACCGGAGCCCGCCCGCCGCCAAAGAAGGCGACGGTGAACCGGGGCGACGAGACTACGAAAATTACTAGTAGACACACAGAGCCTGACACAAGGAAACTCCCATGCGTGAGACCTCACTTGAATCAGGAACTCCATTCACTTGCCACACGTCTACTAATACACTTAGATCTTTAGGAAATGGAGACGGCCCCATGGGACAGCGCCCGACACCACGGCTCACGCGCCGGATCGTGCAGCCGCTCGCACTCGCCTCGGCCGCCGCCGTCCTGCTCGGCGCGTGCAGTTCCGGCGGCAAGGCGGACAGCGGTGCCGACACAGCGGCCGACGCCGGCAAGAACGGCGGGGCGTCCGCGATTGAACCGCTCCGGGATCGGTGGAGGCTCGATGAAACTCGGGGCAGCTCAGGGCAACCCCTCACGAGTTCGAATCTCGTATCCTCCGCCAGTGCCTCACCGGGCACGATGTCGAAGGGCCCCACCGTTCGCGGTGGGGCCCTTCTTCGTGCGTGGTCTCAGTTTTGGTCTCAGTTGTCCGCCGGAGCGGGTCGCGGGTGGGTTTCGTACATGCGGACCGCGACGACGAGGCCGGAGGCGGCGGTGAGGGCAGCGACTGTCCAGATGGCGGTGGTGAGGCCGTAGGCGTCGGCGAGGACTCCGGCGAGCAGGGCCCCGACGGCGAAGCCGCCATCGCGCCACAGGCGGTAGACGCCGACGGCGCGGGCGCGCCAGGCGGGGTGGGCGACGTCGCCGATGACGGCGAGGAGGGTCGGGTAGACCAGCGCGGTGCCGATGCCGAGCAGGATCTGGGCGGTGGCCCACACGGAGAAGGTGGTTCCGGCTGCGACGAGGGCGATGGCGGCGGCCTGCAGCAGCATGCCCGCGGTGATGAGGTGTTTGCGGCCGATGTGGTCGGACCACCAGCCGGTGAGCATCTGGCCCGCGCCCCACACGGCGGGATAGAGCGCGGCGAGAACGCCGATCTGGGCGATGGACAGGCCGTGGGCGGCGAAGAGCAGGGGAAAGATGCCCCAGGCGAGGGCGTCGTTGAGGTTGTTGACCATGCCGGCCTGGCTGGCGGCGGACAGTGCCTTGTCGCGGAGGCTGGTGAGGCGGGCGATCTGGCCGGTGGTCAACTCGGCTTCCGAACCCGTTTGTGGGGGGTGCTGGGCGGCCTCGGCGCGGGCGTGGTCGCGGGTCTCGCGGACGAAGATGGTGGACAGGCCCAGGGCCAGGACGACATAGGCGGCGCCGAGGAGGAACGGCTCCGGCCGCAGTCCGGTGTGTTCGGCGATGGCGCCGGTGGCCATGGCGGTGGCGGCGACCGCCACGTAGCCGGCGGCCTCGTTGAAGCCCATGGCCAGGCCGCGGCGTTCCGGGCCGACCAGGTCGATCTTCATGATGACGGTGGTGGACCAGGTCAGGCCCTGGTTCATGCCGAGCAGGATGTTGGCGGCGATGATCCAGGCCCAGGTCGGGCCCCAGGCGAGCATGGCGGGTACGGGCAGGGCGATCAGCCAGCCGGCGATCAGGACGGGCTTGCGGCCGTAGCGGTCGGACCAGGTGCCGGCGAAGAAGTTGGTGACCGCTTTGGTGGCGCCGAAGGCCAGGATGTAGGTGAGGCCGGCGGTGTAGGCGGACAGGTGGAAGACGTCGTCGGCGAGCAGCGGCAGCACGGTGCGCTCCTGGCCGAGCATGCCGCCGACCAGGGCGTTGACCGCGACGAGCAGGGTGAACTGGGCGAGGTTGGCGCGCAGTCCGAACCGTATGGCGCCGGGGGTGGCAGATGGGGGTCCCCCCTGTTCGAGCGGAGCCGAGAACTTGGGGGAGGTCACGCGCCATCCTCCAGCGTGCGGCCGGTGGCCTTGGCCCAGTCGCCCGGTCCGCCGTCCAGGACGGCGAGGTCGTCGTGTCCGGCACGCGCGAGGAGGCTGGCGGCGGTCATGGCGCGCTCGCCATGCCCGCAGGCGACCACGACGCCGGCCGGAGCTTCGTCGGCGTGCCCGGCGAGGTCGCCGAGTTCGATGTGGATCGCGTCCGCGATGTGTCCGGCGATGTGCTCGGCCCGCTGCCGGATGTCGAGGACCGGGCGGTCGGCGATGCGGTCGGCGGTGAGCAGATCGATGGTCTGCTGCTTTCCGCCGTCCGCCTGCCACGCGGGCCACTCCAGGTGTCCGGCCAGTCGCTCGTACCCGATCTTCAGGGCCTGCCAGGTGAGTTCGGCGAGGTCCTGCCCCGGCGCGGTGACGAAGACGAGCGGGGTGGCGTCGGGCAGCAGCCAGCCGAGCCAGGTGGCGAACTGGTCGCGCAGCGGGATGGAGATCGCGCCGGGGATGTGGCCGTGGGCGAAGTCCGTGACGGGGCGTACGTCGATGGTCTGCGCGCCTTGGCCCAGCAGTTGGCGCGTCTCGGCCGCCGTGAGCGTGGCGAGGGTGGGGGCGGTGCCGAGGACCGTGGGACCGCGCCGGTTGATCTCGCCCAAGCGGTCGAAGTAGGCAGGGTAGGAGCCGAGGCTGTCCAGCAGTTGCCGTACGAAGGTGTCCTCGTCCGGCGCGGTGAGCAGGGCGTTGGCCTGTTTCTGGGCGCCGATGGTGGTGGTGCGTTCGGCGCCGGGCGGGGCGGAGCAGAAGGAGCCGGCGCCGTGGGTGGGCCATACCGCAGTTTCGTCCGGGAGTTGAGCCAGCCGCCGCAGCGACTGGTACTGGGCGCGGGCCAGTTCCTCCGCGCGGTCGGCGCCAAGCAGGTCGGTGCGGGCGGCGGAGCCGACGATGAGGGATCCGCCGGTGAAGACGCCCAACTCCCTTGTGCCGTCAAGGAGCAGGAAGGACAGGTGCTCGTCGGTGTGGCCGGGAGTGGCCAGGGCGCGCAGTGTCAGTCCGCCCAGGTCGGTCTCGTCGCCGTCGGCGAGCGCGGTGTGCGGGAAGGCGCGATGTCCGGCGGCGGAGGCCAGGACCGTCGCGCCGTCGTCGGCGGCGAGTTGGAGTGCGCCGGTGAGGAAGTCGGCGTGCAGGTGGGTGTCGGCGGCGTAGGCGACGCTCAGCCCGCGCCGCTCGGCGGCGGTGCGCAGGGCACGCAGATCCCGGCTCGCGTCCACCGCCAAGGCGTGTCCGTCGCCCAGGTCGACGAGGTAGGCGCTGTTGCCCAGCCCCTCGTCGACCAGCGGTATCAGGTGATCGTCGGCGAAGCCCATCAGGTCCTCCTGGTGTCACGGTAGGTGCTGGATGGCCGCTGGGTGGTCACAGCACCCGCCTACAGATACAATATTCCATGGATTTATGGAGGATGCCATGGGAGACCCCGCGCGCAAGTCGGCGCTGTACGACGCCTTCGCCCACACCGGTAAGGCACTGAGTAGTGGGAAGCGTCTGGAACTGCTCGATCTGCTGGCCCAGGGCGAGCGCACCGTCGACGCCCTCGCCAAGGCCGCCGGACTGAACCTGACCACCGCCTCGGCCCACCTGCAGACCCTCAAACAGGCCGGACTCGTGGCCACCCGCCGCGAGGGCGTACGCATCCACTACCGGCTGGCCGGAGACGACGTCGCCGCCCTGTACGCCCTGCTGCGCCGGGTCGCCCAGAGCCACCAGGCAGGCGTCGAGGCCGCCCGCGCGGCCTACCTCGGGCACGACCACTCGGAGGGAGTCGGGCGCGAGGAGCTGCTGGCCCGCGCGCAGGCCGGCGAGGTCGTCGTCCTGGACGTGCGTCCGGCCGAGGAGTACGCCGCCGGTCACATCCCCGGCGCCATCTCCATCCCGGTCGGGGAACTCGCCGACCGGATCGCCGAGTTGCCCGTCGGCACCGAGGTCGTCGCCTACTGCCGCGGCGAGTACTGCGTCCTGGCCCACGACGCCGTACGGCTGCTCAACGCCCGCGGGCGGCGAGCCGTACGGATGTCCGACGGCATGCTGGAGTGGCGCCTCGCCGACCTGCCGGTGGCCACCGGAGAAGCCGCGTGATCCCCGCGCACCCGGGGCTGCGGGGCGGGCCGATCTATCTGGACTACAACGCCACCACTCCCGTCGACCCCCGGGTGGTCGACACGATGCTGCCTCACCTGGGGCATCACTTCGGCAACCCCTCCAGCGGCCATTCCTACGGCGACCAGCCCCGCCACGCACTCGATCAGGCACGCGCGCAGGTCGCGGCCCTGATCGGGGCCCGGCCCGACGAAATCGTCTTCACCGGCTCCGGCTCCGAGGCCGACAACCTCGCCCTGCGCGGCACCGTGCTGACCGCCAGGACCGACCGCCCGCATGTGATCACCCAGGTCACCGAGCACCCGGCTGTCCTTGAGACCTGCCAGGCCCTGGAACGCCTCCACGGCACCGAGGTGACGTACCTGCCCGTCGACGGCGACGGCCTGGTCGACCCGGTGGCGCTCGCCGCTGCCCTCACCGAGCACACCGTCCTGGTCTCGCTCATGGCTGCGAACAACGAGACCGGCGCCCTCCAGCCCATCGCCGAACTGGCCCGCATCACCCGCGCCCACGGGGCGCTCTTCCACTGCGACGCCGCCCAGGCGGCCGGGAAGATCCCCTTGGACGTACGGGAGTTGGGCGTTGACCTGCTGACGGTCGTCGGCCACAAGATGTACGCGCCGAAGGGCATCGCCGCCCTGTACATCCGCCAGGGCGTCGCCCTCGAACCGCTCGTCTACGGCGGAGGGCAGGAAGGCGGCCTGCGCGCCGGAACGGAGAACGTCGCGCTCGCCGTCGCGCTGGGCACGGCCGCCGAACTCGCCGCCGGAGAACTCGCCGATGGGACACCGGGCCGTATCGCGGCACTCCGGGACGGCCTGCACCGGCGCCTGGCCGGCGCCCTGCCCAGGCGCGTCCACCTCAACGGACCCGACACGGGACGCCTGCCCAACACGCTGAATGTCAGCATCGACGGCACGCTCGGGCACGAACTCCTCGCCGCCTCACCCGGCCTGGCGGCCTCCACCGGCTCGGCCTGCCACAGCGGCACCCACACCCCCTCCCCCGTCCTGACCGCCATGGGCCTCGACGCGGACCGAGCGCTCGGGGCCCTTCGGCTGTCCTTGGGCCGCTGGAGCACGCCCGAGGAGATCGAAACGGCGGCGACCGCGCTGCTCAAGGCGGTTGTCGCGCTGTGAGAACGGGGCCACCGCCCCCTGCGGGAGCAACGAGAAGGGGCCGACGGCCTCACCGTGAGAACGACGACGAGCAGGAGAGGCATGACCGACACCGCCGAAATCACGGTGGACGGCACCGGTCTGCTCTGCGTCACCCTCCTGCTGAAGCTGCGGGCCCGTATCGACGGGGCCGAGCCCGGCTCGGTCGTCCACCTCATCGCCACCGACCCCGCCGCCCCGCTCGACCTGCCCGCCTGGTGCCACATGACCGGCCACACCTACCTCGGGCTCGTCCCCGACCCCGACCGGGATGTGTACGCGCTCCGCCTGACGGGCGGCGCCCTGGATACCCGGCCCGACGCGCCATGGCACCCGGGCGGCCGACAGGAGCAGACCCGGGGCTGAACGCGGCGACGGCATCCGGCACGTTCACCCCATCGCCCGCAACCGCTCGATCACGACCTCCAACCCACCCTGGAACGCCTCCAGTTGCGTGGCGGGCATGTCGCCGAACAGCTCCGCGGCCATGGAGTTGCGGCCACCCCGCAGGGCAGCCGTGACCGTACGACCCTTCGCGGTCAGGGACACCAGGGTCGCGCGCCGATCGGTCGGGTGTGCCTCGCGGGCCACCAGCCCGTCGGCCTGCAGAGCGTCCAGCAGTCCGGTGACATTGCGCGGAGTGACCCCCAGCCGTGCGGCCAGCGCCCGCTGGGTCATCGGCCCGTCGTGCAGCAGGGCCCACAGCAGGCCCGCCCGGGCCGTCGTCAGCCCGCGCTCGGCGACGCCGCGCGCCATCATCGCGCCAAGCACCTCGGCCAGTTCGAAGAGCCGGTCCAGCGAGACACTGGCGGACGCGTCACCCTCGGGCATATCGTGAAGTGACTTCACTATGTAGTACCTCCGCAAAATATCGTAGTCCCGAGGCACTGATGTCGAGCAGGACGGTGACAAGCCATGACCCAACAGATCTCTGCGCCGGCCAGGCGCCATCCGGTCTTCGCCCGCTTCTACGCGAAGGTCGCAGGACCCGCCCTGGACAAGGCCGGCATCACGGAGCACCGCAAGCGCCTGCTGTCCGGCCTGACCGGCGAGGCCGTCGAGATCGGCGCGGGCAACGGGCTGAACTTCGCCCACTACCCGCCGGAAGTGAAGCGGGTGCTGGCCGTCGAACCCGAGCCGCGCCTGCGCGCCCTGGCCGAGCAGAGCGCCCGCACGACATCGGTCCAGGTGGACGTGATCGACGGGATCGCCGAGCAACTGCCGCTCCCAGACGGCTCGTTCGACGCCGCGGTCGTCTGCCTCACCCTGTGCTCGGTGGCCGACCCGCACGCCGCCCTCGCCGAACTCCACCGCGTCCTGCGGCCCGGCGGACAGCTCCGCTTCTTCGAGCACGTACGCGCCGATTCGCCCGCGACGCGGCGTGTGCAGCGCGTCGTGGACGCCACCGTCTGGCCCCTGTTGATGGGAGGCTGCCACACCGGCCGCGACACCCAAGCGGCCATCAGCGCCGCCGGGTTCACACTCACCTCGCTGGAGAAATTCGCCTTCCCCGAGACCCGCGTGCCCTCGCCTGCCGCCACCCACATCCTCGGCACCGCCGAGCGCCCCCGACCGGGCGGCACCTCGTGACCGCCCCTGCAATGGCGCCCTTCCGCCCAGCGCTCGCTTCCAGAGTTCGGCAACTCCTCAGCACCAAGAGGGGCTCCCGGCGACCCCGATCGGACGGCGTGCCCATAGCGTGCCCGTAAGACCGGTCAACCACGGTGCGATCCTGCACCTTCGGGCGCCACGCCCGGCGACATGTGCGCAGGTCAGAAGCCATCCGGCCGCCCAAGCGCCGTAGCTTCCCAAGCTGAGAGTGCGAGTTCGATTCTCGTCACCCGCTCCAACACGAACCCCCAGGTCGATCACCCGGGGGTTGTTTGTTGTCCAGACCGGTGGCCGAGAGGCACCGCGCCAGAAGTCCTTCGCACATTCGGCGCGGCCGTCTGTGCCCAGGAAGACCGGACTTCGCAAGCAGTCGCGTCCCTGAGTGTCGTGCCCGACCGTTTGGGCAAGGCATGTCCGACTTCAAGGCGGCTGCGTGAGCCCGGCACCGCGGCTCCGCGGACTGCCGTCCCCACCGGGAAAACGGGCCACCACTGAGTCACTCACTTACCGGTACGGTGCTCAGCGCCCAGGGATGCCGTGACATCTGCGGATCTCCCCCTCGTACCCCGGAGTGTTGCAGTGGCGCAGTACGCGTCGGCCTCGGACTTCGCGCGCATCGTGCAAGCAGGCGGAGATGTGGTGCTGCACGGTGAGCGCGCGCCGTACGAGCTCAGGATGTGGCCGTCGTCCTCGCAGACGTTGTCGGCCGAGGAGGCGTGCGCTCAGCCCAGCCGGTTGCTCCGAGCCGGGCATGAGATCGTCGATTTCGTCGGCCGGGAGACCGAATTGGACACCCTGCGCTCTTGGCGGGACAGCTGTCGAGGACGCCCGCACGCCGCGTTGCGGCTCATTCATGGGCCAGGGGGGCAGGGCAAGACGCGACTGGCCGCTCAGGCCGCCCGGATATGGCGGCAGGAAGGGTGGAGCGTCTTTCGCGCGGTCCCGCGGCCTTACTCCTCGACTGGTCCCGTACCGGAGATCGCGCCGGTTGGAACCACCTCAGGGGCGCTGATCGTGGTCGACTACGCCCAGGAGTGGGACACCGATGATCTGCTCCGGCTCATCCACGACATGTCCTCCCCCGCAGCAGCACCGGTGCTGATATTGCTGCTGGCGCGGTCAGCAGGTACGTGGTGGCAGATGCTCGAATCTCGTGTCACCAGAAATTTCGACATGGCGCCGGAAGCGCTCCGGCTCGAACCTCTCGTCAGTCGGCCGTCGGACCGAGCGCCCCTCTTCTCCGAGGCCTTCCGTCATTTCGCCGCCGCTCTCGAGGCCCCCGCCGCGCTCCTCCCCCGCCCCCCTTCCGGCCTCCAGGACCACAGCGCCTACGACCAGGCACTGACGTTGCACATGTCCGCCCTCGCCAACGTCCTCGCGGCCGTGCAGGACAGCACCGCGCCCGACGACCCCGACAAGCTCTCGGCCTACCTCCTGGCACGCGAGCGCGACCATTGGGCGCGCCTGCACGAACGTGGCCTGCTCAAGGCCGACCCGAACGCGATGTCCCAGGTCATGTACATCGCGGCACTGACGGGGCCGTCGTCGTACGCGGATGGGACAGCAGCTCTCCGGGCTGCTCCCGTCGAGTCGTGGGAGCATCCGGGAAGGCTCATCAAGGATCACGCGGTGTGCTACGCACCGAGCCGAGCGGACTCCGTGCTCGAACCCCTCTACCCGGACCGGCTCAACGAGGACTTCCTGGCGCTGATGACCCCAGGGCACGACTGCGCGTTCCCGGCGGACCCGTGGAGCGCTCAGGCACTCGGTCTTCTCCTGAAACCAGGCGGCACCCCCTGGACACGTACCGCACTCACCACATTGGCCGAGACGGCCAAGCGATGGCCCCATGTCGCACGCGAACACCTCATCCCCCTGTTACGCGAGCACCCCGGGATCTGTCTGGAAGCGGGAAGCGCCGCGATCGTCGCCCTCACCGAACTGCACGACCTCGACGGCGTGCTGGTACTCGACTTGTACGAGCTTCTCGCACAGCGTCGTCCCGTCGACCTCAATGCCGGCTACGTCGCCCTCCTCACCTGGCTGTCGAACAAGGCGCACCTCTTCCCTGACGACCAACGGGCGCTCGTGAATGCCGCGTTGGGCACAGCACTCGGTGAGAACGGCCGCTATGCGGAAGCTGTCGACCATGGTGCGGCGGCCGTCGCTCTTCTGCGACGGCTCATGGCAGACGGTGCGGAGGACTGCCGCACTCCTCTCGCCGGCGCTCTGTCCAATCTCTCCGAACACCTCTCCTTGACCGGGGCGAGCCAGGCGGCTCTGGATGCCGCACGGGAGGCGGTCTCCCACTATCGGAGCCTCGCTCGCCATACTCCTGGCGAGTTCGAACTCCGGCTGGCCGTCGCACTCAGCAACGTCGGAAACTGTCTGGCCGTACACCTGGACAGAGGGTCGGAAGCACTGGCTCCCGCCGACGAAGCAGTCCGCATCCTGAGGGACCTCGACGAGACCGACCCGAACACCCATACCGAGGCACTCGCCACGGCGCTGGCGACCCTCAGCCGAGCAGCCGCCGCCTGGGGCAACGACACTCTCGCTCTCGATGCTGCGGAGGAGTCCCTCAACCTCCGCAGACGCCTGGCCGAGGCCCACGGAGCCGTTTACTCTCCAGTCCTCGCCAATGCCCTTGACACCTTCGGCAGGGCCCTGTGGAGAACAGGCCGGACGGACGAGGCACTTGCATCCCTGGAGGAATCCGCCGCGATCGCAAGGAAACTCGCCAGGATCGTGCCCGACCGCTTTGAACCCCTGCTGAAAGGCCAACTCCACTACCTCTTCGCGCGCTACCGGGAGTTGCGACATCGCAAGAAGCTGGTACCCATCGCCGAGGAACTGGTCGCGCTGGACCAACGCCGGGTCGACAGAGGCCGTCAGGAATACCGGCCCGCTCTGGCCATCGCGACGTACACCCTCGCAGTCGCACGGGGCGGAGCCGAGCAATGGGACGAGGCATGCTCGACGGCAGACCTTGCGGCCGACCTGATCCGTCCCCGGGCCACCCTCGGTGTCGTGGCTGCGGAGGTCGCACTCGTCCGTTTCCTCTGCGGAGCCGCCCTGATACGCGTGGAAGGACGGAGGAATCCGGGTGGGGTGCCGGACAGGATCAACGAAGCGCTCGCGGTCTATTCAAGGCTCCCCGTCATCCTCCCGGCGTACCTGCGGCGTGAATGCCTCGACGCTTTCGAGGTGTTGGAGGAATCGCTGGAGGCCGCAGGAGACCGTGGCTCGGCACTCGAACTGAGGAGACGACGCATGCGCCGCACTCCGAATGATCAGGTCAACTTGTAAGTGTGACGGTGAATATGAGGGGAGAAGCCATAGAATTTTCCCTGAGCGCACGGGTGTTCAGCCACATGCCTGTCGCAGGGGGGAACGTCGCGACCGGGGGAGCACATGGATCCACAGTTTGTGCAGTTCACGCAGACCGCTGGCACGACCGTGGTCGCGCTGATGGCCACAGAGGCGTGGAGCGCGACGCGCGACCGGGTTGTCACGCTGTGGCGGCGTTTCCGGCCGGCCGACGCCGAGGCCGTCGAGGCCGCTCTCGACGAGACGCGGGAGCAGGTCGTCCTTTCGCGTGAGGGTGAAGGCGAGGCAGAGGACAGGTTGGCCGACGAGTGGCAAGGGCGGATGATGCTTCTGCTGGCGACCGACCCCGCCGCGGCACCCGCCCTGGAGCAGGTTCTGCGTGAGGCTCGTGAGCTCCTTCCTCCCGGTGAGCAGTCGTCCATCGGCTCGGTGCGCATCTCGGCCCACGCGACCGGAAACTCCCACGTCTACCAGGCAGGGCGCGACCTGCACATCACCGACCGGAGAGTCAGCCGCCATACGGGCCCGTGACGTCCGTGTCCGGGCAGGGTGTTCTGTGCCCAGGGCGACCAGCACATCGAGGAACATCACCACCACTGTCCGGCCAAGCCCGCGAATGAGTGGCTGGGCCCGGTGCCGCACTCCGTCCGAGTGCCGCCGACGGCCGAGCTGGGTCACATCGCGCGGGAGAACGCTCGGCCGCCTATTCGGAAGACTTCCCCGTCTACAACCTGTGGAACGGCGCAGGCACCTCAGGCGATGTCGTGGACGTTGTGCTCGCTCAGGTCGGATGCATGACGGGCGATAGCGCGGTAGTCGGCATCGTCATGGAGGACAGCCAGACCGTGATGGGCCGCGGTGGCGGAGATGACGAAGTCCACCGCCGACGCACTGCGATGTTCCCCAGCCTGGGCCATGCGGTGTTGCACCGCGCCGATCCAGCGCCCCGCGTTCTTCGGCACCGACACGTCCGGGTAGAGATCAGTGAACATCTCCGTGATCTCGTCGTACTCGCGTCCGTTCCGGGCGCTGTGGAGGAACTCGGCGCGTTGCACGTAACAGGATGCGATGGCCCCGGCATCGATCGCGTCGTACCAGGCCGATTGCAGCTTTGGATCGCGGAGCAGCCGGACCAGGCCGGATGTGTCGAGCAAGTAGATCACCGGCTGTGCTTCTCCGCCTGGTGCAGGCGCTCGGCGTCCTCGACGGCACCCCACTCACGCGCACGTTCGAAGTGACGGCTGATGCGCGCCGCACGCTCCTGCTGCTCGGCGTAAAAGTGCAGGGCGAGATTGACCGCTTCCTTTTTGGTCCTGACCTTGGACAGAGCCATCGCACGTTCCAGGGCGTCATCGTCGATGTCGATCTGGGTTACAGACATGTGGCGCCTCCCTCGCAATGTTGGTGATGTACATAGAAGAATACGTCACCAACATTCGCGGGTCCAGCTGTGCTCACACATGCCCTGGTCACTGATGGCACCCGTGCCCATAGCGTGCCCGTAAGAGCAGAGAATCACGGTCAACAGCGGTGAAGCTCGACCCGTACAAGCAGCTCACCAAGAAGCCATCTGCACAGGTCAGAGCGGTAGGACCTGTCCAAGCGCCGGGGCTTCCCAAGCTGAGAGTGCGAGTTCGATTCTCGTCACCCGCTCCAGAATTCGCCCCCAGGTCAGCGGCCTGGGGGTTGTTTGTTGTCTCGTGCAGTTCGGGGGTGGCGTGCCCTCCGATCGGGACGGCCCACCGCAGATCTCCTGGACGGCAGCCATGCGCGGCTGGATCTCGTCTCAGCGCCGTACCGCGGTCGGGTCCTCCGCCACCGGAGCCGTCACGCTGCCGAGGAGCCGCAACGCCGCCTCCGACGGTGAGCCGGGCTCGGCCGTGTAAGCGATGAGGCGCTGGCCGGAAGCGCCGGGGATGACGAGGTTCTCGAAACTGAGGTCCATCGCGCCGACCATCGGATGACGCAGATGCTTCACCCCGGAAGTGCAGGTGCGTACCGGGTGCCGGGCCCAGCGGGATGCGAACTCGTCGCAGTTCATGACGAGTTGGCCGATGAGCTCCGCGAGGGCACGGTCGTGGGGGTGACGGCCCGCGACCAAACGCAGGGAGGCCACGCCGAGTTGGGCCTCCTCGTTCCAGTTCGTGAACAACTCCCGGTACTGCTCGTCCAGAAAGAGCATCCGGGTCAGGTTGGGGCGGGTCGCCGGCGTGTCGGGGCTCTCGGGCGCCAGGTGTCCGGCGAGCAGGGCGTGCCCCATCCGGTTCCAGGCGAGGACGTCGTTGTGCCGGTCCAGGACGAGGGCCGGTACGTCGCTCATGGCCGCCAGCAACTGTCGGGCCGAGGCACTCGCATGCGCCACCCGGGGCGGAGCCGGCCGGGACGAAGCGACGGCTGGACGGGCGAGGTCCTTCAGATGGGCCGTCTCGTCGTCGGACAGGCGCAGGGTACGCGCGATCGACTCCAGCACACCGTCGGAGGCGTTCAGGGCACGCCCCTGTTCGAGCCGGGTGTAGTGGGTGATGCTGACGCCCGCGAGCATCGACAGCTCCTCACGGCGGAGGCCGGTGACGCGGCGGCGGTTCGGATGCGGGGTGATGCCGACGTCCTCGGGGCGGAGCGCGGCGCGGCGGGACTTGAGGAAGTCTCCCAACTCGGACCGGGCGTCCATCCATGCCTCCAGGTCGGCGGAGTGCGACAGGCCGTGGCCACTGACTTCCCATGATGCCCGGCTGTCCCGAGGGCCGGGGGCCGTGAGGGTGGTCCTGTGATGACTACCCTCCCGCCGGCTGTTCGGGACAGGGTTCTGGCTGGCGGTCCGGGCAACGACGAGCCTCTTCTCCGTAACCGCGCGTGATGTGACCGAGTGTGCGCGGGTGTCAGGAACCATCAGGGACCTTGAGGAAAGGGACTCGACGTCATGTCTGTCACTGATGCGGAGGCCGCCGGTACCGCGTCCGGCACCGCCGCCGACACGCCATCAACCGTGCTCACACCCAGGCTCCGGCTGGTACTGGTGCTGCTGCTCGCCTCCCAGTTCATGCTGGCCGTGGACTTCTCCATCCTGAACGTGGCACTGCCGGTGATCGGTGAGGGTCTGGGCTTCTCGCTCGGGCACCTGCAGTGGATCGCCACCTCGTTCGCGCTGTGCGCCGCCGGCTTCACCCTCCTCTTCGGCCGGGTCGCGGACCTGTTCGGCCGTCGCCGACTGTTCCTCGGCGGCCTCGTCCTCCTCGGCGCGGCCTCGCTCGTGGGCGGCCTGGCGCAGAGCCCGGAGGTACTGATCGCGGCCCGCGTCTGCCAGGGTCTGGCCACCGCCGCCGTCACCCCGGCCGGGTTGTCGCTCCTGACGACCTCGTTCCCGGAGGGCCCGCTGCGCGAGAAGGCGCTCGGCCTCAACGGGGCGTTGATGTCCGCCGGGTTCACCACCGGAGCCATCCTCGGCGGCCTGCTGACCGACCTGCTGTCGTGGCGCTGGGCGTTCTTCATCAACGTGCCCGTCGCCCTCGCAGTGCTGATCATCGCCCCGACGGTCATCAAGGAGTCCCGGCCCGACAAGCGCCCGAAGCTGGACCTGCCCGGTGCCATCAGCGTCACGCTCGGCCTGCTGGCCATGGTCTTCGGCCTCACCCAGGCCGGTGAAAAGGGCTGGGGCTCGGCGGACGCGCTGCTGCCCCTGGCGGCGGGCGTGGCGCTGCTGCTCGTGTTCTACGCCGTCGAGCGCAAGGTGTCCGCGCCGCTGGTCCCGCTCAGTGTGCTCGGCAGGCGCTCCGTGGCCTGGGGCAACGTCGCCGGTCTGATCGCGTTCCTCACCGAGACCTCGCTGGTCTTCCTGCTGACCCTCTACCTCCAGGAAGTGCTCGGTTTCTCCGCTCTCGCCGCCGGCCTGTCCTTCGGCGTACTGGGCATCGGAACGGTCGTGGGTGGATCCACGGCACCGCGGGTCATCGGGAAGCTCGGCACCAGGCAGACGCTGATCGTGGGCGGCATCCTGCAGACCGTGTTCACCGTGGCCCTGCTCGGCCTCGGCGACGACCGCTCGTGGATGTGGCTGCTACTGGTCGCCACCTTCGCCGGCGGGGTCGGAAACATGCTCGTCATCGTGGGCTTCATGGTCACCGCCACCTCGGGCCTCGCCGACCACGAACAAGGCCTGGCCACCGGCCTCGCCACCATGACCCAGCAGGTCGGCATCACCATGGGTACGCCGATCATGAGCGCCGTCACCACCGCCGCGATGACCGGCAGCGGAGCGTCCGCCATCCTCGGCGGTCTGAAGGTCGCGATCGCGGTGAACGCCGCCCTCGTGCTCCTCGGCACCCTCACCAGCGCCCTTTTCCTGCGCGGCGCCCGGTCGAGCGCGCACTGACGACGGGCGGTACGGGCCCCGGGCGGTGGGGGCTGGGGGCTCGGGGCTGGGGGCTGGTCTACTACCCCCCGGCCTCCGTATGCCTCGACGACCCACGGCGCGAGGAGGTCGGCCGGCCCGGCCCGAACCCGTACGGCTGGCCGATGCGGGCGCACGGCGGCAGTCGGCAGGCGGGGTTCGTGAAGCGCCGGCACGAACCGGTCATGGACCTCGCCCGGCCTTCAGGCTCACGCGGATCACCCTGACACAGTTCGGAGAAGCAGCTCCGCGCACCACCGCCCGCCATGCGTTCACGTCGCCGGTAGCTGGTACGACAGCACGTACGCGTCCGCCGCCATGACGGTGTCGCAGACCTCCACGGCCCGCCCCTCGGTGTCGTACGCGGTACGGATGAGGTGGATCACGGGCACCCCGGAGGCCAGCCGCAGCGTCTTGACCTCAGCCGGCGCGGGCATCCGGGCCCGGATCTCCTCCTCGAGGTGGTCCAGCCGGTGGCCGAGTTCCTCAAGCCGGGCGTAGATGCCGCCGGGCCCGGGGTTGGGCTCGGCGATGGGCGTACCGCGAGCGATGTCGAGCGGGAGGTAGGAGGCGGCGAACTCAACCGGCTTCCCGTCGAGGAGATACCGCCGACGACGAACCAGCACACGCCGTACGGAGCCGAGCCGGGCGGAGACGTCCTGTCCGGCCTTCTCCTCCTTGACCTCAAGACTGTCGACCTGCGCATGACTCCCGGCCGCGTCGGCCTCGACGATGAACGCGGACTTCCCCTGCTCTCTGTGCCGCCGGGCGAACCGGTCGGAGGCAAGCCGCCGCACGGGCGGCCGGGGCCGCACGAACACGCCCTTCCCGTGCTCGGCGTGCACGAGCCCCTCCCCCTGGAGAACGGAAAGGGAGTTTCGGACGGTCATCCGGGAAACCCCGTAGTGCTCGACAAGCTCAGCCTCGGAGGGCAGCTTGGCGCCCTCGGTGAACCGCCCACCGTCGATTGCCTCGCGCAGCTGGTCGGCGATCTGCCGGAAGACCGCACGATCGCTCGTGGGGTCGAGATCACCGAGCAGACACGCGGTACGGGAGTGAACTCACGCGGACTCCTTTTTAGACATCTAGAGGAGTGAGTGGGTGAGTGCTGTTGCTACGGTGATGAGCCTAGCCACCCGGGAGGCCCAAGGAACGTGACCGCCGATCGTCCGCACTCCGTGAGCGTTGCCGGAGTCATCGTCGACGACCAGGGCCGCGCCCTCCTGATCCAGCGCCGCGACAACGGCCAGTGGGAACCCCCCGGCGGCGTCCTCGAACGCGAGGAAACCATCCCCGAGGCCCTGCAACGCGAGGTCCTCGAAGAAACCGGCATCACCATCGCAGTTCCGGCGACCCTCACCGGCGTCTACAAGAACATGACGGCCCTGATCGTCTCGCTGGTCTTCCGCTGCGAGGCCGACAAAGGCACCCCCACCACCGGAACCGAGACCCGCGCACTGCGCTGGGCCACCCGTGAAGAAGTCTCCGAGCTTGCCGACGAGGCATACGCGATCCGCGTCCTGGACGCACTCGACGCCACCTCCCCGCCGGCCGTCCGCGCCCACGACGGCGTGAAACTCGTCTAGCCCGAACCCGCTGCACATGGCGGCCTGCCAGCCCGAAGAAACTTGTACGTACGGGTATACGAGCACGGCGCGGGCCTCGGGACTCACTTGCCCAGGTTTCCCGGAAGGGATCAGCCGAGCCCGCCACTGGACCCGCGACATCCTGCACGGCTCACCCCTGGCCGACGACGCCGAACTGATCGTGAGCGAGCTGAGCACGAACGCGGTCCTCCACACGGCCAGCGGCCTGGAAGCGGGAAGCTTCCATCTGGCGCTCGCGGTCTCGGCACAGGTGATCGCCCTGTCCGTCACCGACGACGGGGGCACGGGCACGGCCCCGAAGGTCGAGCACCGGGACCAGGAGGCGGAGCACGGCCGGGGCCTGGGCATGGTCAGCGCGCTCGCCCACCGGGTCGTAGTCCACGGCAGCCAGGGCGGCTACACGGTCACCGCGGAACTCTTCACCGACACCCGCCCGGGAGGCCACCCATGCTGACCAACTGGCCCCGCCGGGGCTTCTGGTGCGAGTGCTGGACCCAGGACCTCACCGAGACGGAGCCACCCGCACTCCGGGGATCCTTCGACGCCTACTCGCCACCCCAGGCGGACAGGTGGATCGCCGTTGCGTTGCGCACCATCTCACCGGCACTCGACTCCGACGCGTCCGACGAGGCCTGGGCTTGGCTCTACGAGGGACGCATCGAAACCAGGAGTGCCCTGCTGCACGCGAAGCCCTGCACGGTGTCAGTCACCCACGCCGACACACGCATCACCTGGACCGTCCGACCGGCGCTCTTCCTGCCCCTCGCACACCGCCACGGAGTCGAACTCCCAGCCTGCGCACACGACTTCAAAGCCCCCACCAGCCACAGAACCGAGTACTGAGTTACAACTTTCTCTACTGGTTCAAGGCGGCTCGCTCCGCTCCCCGCGCGCGGCCCGGCCCCCGGCCGGGCCTGCACTCCTGTCTCCGCCCCGCTCCAGCCCGGCCGGCGCCCGCGCCACGCGCACAGCAATCAGCCATCTGATGCCAGAGAAGGGAGATGTCGTGGTTGGGGCGGTCGGCACCACGGCTTTACGGAGCCACCTTGACGCGAGCCTCGAAGATCATGGCCCCAACGTCGTGCTTTACCGGGCAGGCCCACAGACTGCCCGACGCACCAGAAGCTTACGGGGCCATGATCACTCGCGCCAAAGCAGCGCCACCCCAAAGCCGCTCCACCGACCTCTCAGCACCCCATCACTGGCTATTCACGTAACTCAGCTATCTTCTTGGCCATTTGCAGAGGAAATACTTTCCAATACTTCCTGTTCAACCAAAGCAACTCCCCCTTCAGCAATCCTCCCCCTGGCCGACTTAAGGCGGTTCACCGTGTCTCGGATCTTTCTGCGAAGTACTCTCCCAGGAAGATTGCCGTGTTCGGTTCGCACCTTCTCAACCACTTGCATTATATGAGGCGAGACGCCTTCCAAGAATGATACGTCCAGCATCACTGGCAGCTCGCTGCGCATATTCTTGGAAATATGCCCACGCATAGGACCGACCTCTAGATACCTAAGCAGGAAGTCCGGACTCATCACCGGCGAGAGCGGCGGCTCCCCAGCGAGCCTACCTCTCAGCAGTTCGTTGACCTTAAAAGCAGTCCCATCCAGAGTGAGCCACCATGAATTGAAACCCAGCGGGGTCTTGTTCTCTTTCTTCCTTCTCTGCACTACGCCTAGATAACATTCAACATCATGGTTGACTAGGATCTGAATCGTCGCAGGAGCGAACTTATTCAGCCTTCGCTCGCGCGCTTCATACCAGATTTCCTGCACCGCTCCACGAAGCTCGATATCTGCCTTGTCGGCCTCATCATTGAGCTCCTGCACTCGGATCCCGTGAACTTCACTCAGATAGTCGGCCACGTCCTCTAGCGGCTGCTCTCCACCACGAAAGTTCTCCAGCCAGCTGCCCAGTGCCGCAGTTTCCTTTCCGCTGGCCGCATGAGCTGCGGCGAGGAAAGGCACGTCCCCGTCCCATAGCTTGCCTTGTCCAGCAACACGCGCATAAGCAAGAGATCGACGCATATGCGAAGCTACCTCCTCAACGATTCCGCTGGTTACGCGCAAGGAGATACTGCATTCACGTGCAGCTTCCAGCAATCGAGTGAAGGATCTATTTTCATCGTCCGCTAGCTCTTCCGCCAGCACAGGAAGAATGAGGTTGGTATCAAGCCAAATCGTGCCCCCACTGAACAGCTTCACTACGGTTTTTTGGACGTCAGGCGTAGCCTGCAAGAGCGAGAAGAGGGTATACGATTCAACACGACCTCGCATATATTCGCGAGTCGCACCCAAAGAGTTGTTAACGATCGAGGAGATCGCGTATGAGACAATTTTTCTAATCTTGTTTACGGGAGCCTTTCCCGTATCACGCATGGCGCGATCGATAAGCGGTTCAAGACTCTCTGATTGATAGTCAGAGATCCGCGAAGCGGTGAGCGCGTCTGCGAACGATTTTCCTCGCTCAAGCAGAATTCTATCCAAAGCTGCCTCAATGAGACCGCACGCCACGGCCATCTCAGCGGTCGAAAAATTCTCGTTCTCGACATTAACCATTTCGGTCACGCGAGATTGCACTTCTTCCCTGAATTTCTGTTGAATTAGGGCGTAAGACGTCATACGGTCTTTGAGGAGCAAGGCTGCGTCGTGCGAAAGGCAGAACTCATCGGACCGTGACCAGTGCCGAACAGCCCCCTTCGTCAAGCGCTTTAGCGCTCCGTCGATAAGATTACCGTAGTCACTTCCACTGGGCAGCATTCTAGCTACGCGTTCATGCACCTCCTCGCGAGTAATTCGATTATCCGAATCGGTATCCCGCAAAGCAGCCCTAGCGAGGGATTCAAATCCCACCTTCGTCAGACCCTTATGTCGATCTTCGTCGCCATAAGCAAGTTCAAGAAACAGAGCCGCTTCTTGCTCCTCAGCGGAGGAAAGCGATGGCAGGGATGAGGTTATCCCAAGCGCTGAGGCAGCTAGTGGGTCGACCTTAATCTTTGCCAGTGATTCAGCTGCCTCCTCTGTCTGAGAATGCAAGTTCACTCGATCAAGGAACCAGGCCCTGTCCCAGACGTCCAGAGATAGCTTGTATTCTTTCCTCAGCCTCCGTTTCACGTCATCGACTTTTGTCCCGACCTCCTGACTCGTTACGTAAATCAGCTCCCTAGCGCTAGGAGCGGTTTTCTTTAGCCTCTCCGCAGTGCGAAGAATCTTTCCCGAGAAGTCGACGGTAACCGAATACTGAAAGATCACCGTGTCGTCATCGACAGGCGAAAAGAGTCGAGCGTCCCTTCCTCCATCCCCCCCTACCGAAGCAACAGTCCGGAGTTCCCCAAACTCCAGAACGGCGAATGCCGAAGCAAGCTGCTCGAAAAGCGCGCCATCATGAGCACTAAGTTGCTTGAGTGCGAGCTCAAAGCGATCGCGATGCATCAGACCCCTCCAGAGGCCGTGTCGGCGCCGATTCAGCGCACCATCCCCATGCAAAGAGTAGTGGCATAGCTACGGGAGCAACACGTAGCCATGCAGGACCGCTCCAGGAACGTCATCGAACACTGCGACCGGGCCGGTCTTAAGTGCCATATCGCACGGGTATTTGATCCGTAGGCCGGGCCTGCCACTGTGTCGAGCGTTCGTTGGCTGGGGCTCAACGGCCCCGCTCAGGGCACTTCAACGAGCCAGGAGAGGCGAGAGTCGTGCCAGTCACGTGCCAGATCCTGCGGGGACTCTCGGGGAACAGCGGGGACCAGAACAAAAGATCATGGGTTCTGAGCGCCGTTCCGCCGCAGGTCAGTGCGGTAGTCGCTCCCCGAAGACCCAAGCTTCCCAAGCTGAGAGTGCGAGTTCGATTCTCGTCACCCGCTCTTCTTGAAGCCCCAGGTCAGTGGCCTGGGGCTTGTTTTGTTGGGGAGCCGTTGCTGCGTTTACGAGTGCCTCTGTACCCCGAGATTGGGCACGCAGAGGGCACGCGCGCCTTGAGGGGCCACCCCAATCGCGTCGCAGCGTGGCGCTGACCTGCATTTTCGCGTAGATGAGCCGGAGGCGAGCCCGCTGTTCCTGGGCGATGGCGGATGCCCCGTCCTGCACCCGTGCTTCGTCGTATGCGGTGCACAAGCCCCTTGCGGGAGCGGGCACTTGACCGCCGAGGGTCCTGCGTCAGAGCGGGAGGTCGTCGGGGAGTACCCGGAACGCCTTGTAGCGGCCCAACGGTCGTACGGCCCGGAAGTCTCGTCGGTCGAGGGTGAGAATCGCATCTGTGTCGTAGTCGGCGGCAAGCGCCACGTTCACCGCATCGGCGAGGTCGAGGTCCAGCGCACGGTAGCGGACTCGGACAGACTGGGCGGCGCCCAAGTGGTCCTCCGTGATCTCCGGTATGACGACACGACCCCGGCTCATCCAGCGCCGCAGGTCGTCAACTGCGCTGAGGGCAGCCTCCCTGCCGAGCTCACGCGTCGCCACGTGATCCAGTTCGGCCAGTAGGAGCGGGGACATGACCAACAGGCCGGCCGCCATGATCGCCTCGTTGGCCGCCACGTGGTCCTGGTGAGTCTCGTCCAGGGCCGCCAGGAGGCCGGAGGTGTCGGCGATGACAATGATCACGCGGCAGTTCCGGAACCTGAGTCGGTCTCACGCCGGACGGCGTCGGCAACTGCGTCACGGACCTCCGACTTGGACGGTGTGCGCCCCCACCCCTCGAAGGTGCGCGAGAACAGGGGCTCGTCCCAGACCCTGTTCGCCATGGCCGCGAGGTGGATGCCCTGGCGGATGATCTCGGCCTCGCTTATGCCCCGGCGCTTGGCAGCCTCCTTGATGATCGCCAGGTCCTCGGGGTCGGCGTATACGTTGGTGCGCTTCATGGACATGTACCAAGAGTAGTCCATGTACCGGATTGATGTATCCGCGCGCTTCCCCCTCTCCCGTTGGCGAGGACCAGCCGAGCCGACCCCACAGGCCCTGTCCGAAGTTCTGCTCGCAGAGCTGAACGCGACCTCGCGACTGGACTGGTCCGACTGCGTGGTCGACGCCTCCCACCTCAGAGCTCCAAGAGGGGCCGGCACACGGCCCGCCCCCAGTCGACCGAGATCGGGCCGGCTCAAAGCACCACTTGATCACCGACGGGCACGGCACTCCGCTCGCACTCCAGCCGTACCGGTTCGGCGCCGTAGCGCCTGGAAAGCCGGCTCTCGTGAGGTCAGTGGTCCCGGGGGTCAGGCCACCGCGTTCAACAGGTCGGCCAGCACGTCGGGGCGCTCAAGGGCGATGAAGTGGCCTGCCTCGGGGACCTGTGTGAAGTCGGCGGCCGGAAGCAGTTGCTTGTTGGCTTCCCGGTCCGAGGGGCGGGACCAGTCCTTCTCGCCGTAGACGAGGTGAACTGGCGCCTTGACCTCGGGGCAGCGCGGGCGAGCCGCGATGAGGCTGGGCAGGGCCTGGTACACGCCCCGGGCGACGGTCGGGTAGCCGGGACGGGCGCCCGACTGGAGGAGTTCGTCCACATAGTCCTCGCGCAGTGCGCGCTTGTCGCCGAGGCCGCCCTGCAGGATCTTGCGGAGGGCGGGCCTGGGCTCCACCCCGGCGATCACCGGGCCCACCCCCGGGGCGAGGACACCGCTGATCACCACACGAGCGAGAAGGCTGGACCGGGCGATCCCGCCGCGGAAGTCGTACGGGTTCACCGCGACGACGCGCCGTACCCGCTCCGGCAGATCGGCCGCGGTGGTCAGGGCGAGCACCGCCCCCATGGACTCCCCCACCAACGTCACGTCGTGGAGGTCGAGTTCGGTCAGGAGCCGCTCGACGCCCGTGCGCATGGCCGATTCGTCGTACGACGCCCCGGGCACGATCTCGGAGTGGCCCATCCCCGGCAGATCGAGGGCGTACACGGTGTAGTGGTCCGCGACCAGGGGGATGAGGTGGCGGAAGTGCTCGGCCTGGGTGCGCACGGTGTGTAGCAGGACCAGGGGAGCGCCGGTGCCCACCTTGAGGTAGCGCAGCTGTCCCTCACGGCCGCTGCGAGGGGCGATGGTGTGGCTGGTGGTCCCAGGAATGTGGATCGTGGGACGTGACTCGTGGCTGGGCATCTCGCCGACTCCTTGGGTGTGAAGGGGGTTACTTCGCCAGTTGGGGGTACAGGCCGGCCAGGTTGCCGGCGAGGCCCGCCTTGACCTGGCGCGTGATGTCGTCGGCGAGCACCTCGTACGCGCCGGTCTCGACCCCGTCGAGGGCGAGTGCGGCGACGTCACGCGGGTCGGACTTGGGTGCGTCGACATCCGCCGCGAGGTCCGTGTCGACGTAGCCGACGTGCATTCCGGTGACGGCGATGCCGCGCGGCTGAAGCTCCAGGCGCAGGGAGTTGGTCTGCGACCACAGGGCGGCCTTGGAGGCGCTGTAGGAGCCGCCGAGCGCGATCCAGGAGAGCACGGAGTGCACGTTGAGGAGGTGGCCGCCGCCGTTGCGCTCGATGACCGGCACGAAGGCCCGGGCGACCAGGAGCGGGCCGTAGAAATTGGTCTCGAACTCCCGGCGTACGTCGTCGACCGGGGAGTCGAGGAAGGACGCGCCGACCAACGCGCCGGCGTTGTTGATCAGCACGGTGACGTCTTCCGCCTGCGCGGCGGCCGTCGCCACGGAGTCCGGGTCGGTGACCTCCAGCGCCACCGGGACGGCGTCGGGATGCGTCACACTGCGCGGGTCGCGGGCCGTGGCGTAGACCTTGGCGGCGCCGCGCGCGTACAGCTCCTCCACCAGCGCCTTGCCGATGCCTCGGCTGCCGCCGGTGACGAAGACGTTCGCGCCCTTCAAAACAGTCATGACTCTCTCCACAGGATGAGAAACCGATCGGTTTCCAGAAAAGTAAACCGATCGGTTTCCCGGCGCAAGCCCAAGCATCGGCCGATCCCCGCCGCGTCGGCAGGTGAGCTCGGGCCAGGGGCGACCCCGGAGCACATCCAGGGCCCTGTGCATCTACCGAAGGCCGGGCTGCGCGGCGGTCGGTGCGCCGGACACCGCAGGATCATCAACGGGATTCCGTACCGGAATCGGACCGGCGTGCCGTGGATGGTTCTTGCTTGCACGTTCCGCGAAGTGGAAGACCGTTTACGAGAGGCGCAGACGCTGGTCGGCGGACGGCACGCGGGGCAGGCTCTCGCGGCCGTCCTGGCTGCCGCCGACCCGCAGGGCCGATGCCGCCACCTGCCCGGCCCACCAGCACACGGCCGGGGCACGCAAGAAGACTCTGAGGGTGTCGAGAAAAGCGCACGCCCCGGCAGCACCGCCCCAACGAGGGTCTCCGGCCGCTCCCGGGGCGGCTTCACCAGCAAGCTCCAGCTCGCGGGCGAGGGCGGGCAACGCCCAAGAAGGGGCCAGTCATCCATGTGCACAAGCAATGGCTCCGCACAGTCGACCTCGGCACGGACGACCCCATACAAAAGGCGGGCCACTTCAGCACGGCACCTACCCCTAGGCAAGCGCCGTGCCCACAGCGCGCCCATAAGACCGGTGAACCACGGTCAACCATGGTGCGATCGTGCGCTCCCAGCCGCCACGTCAGAGTACGTATGCCCAGGTCATAGGCTATCCGCCTCCCCAAGCGCCGTCGCTTCCCAAGCTGAGAGTGCGAGTTCGATTCTCGTCACCCGCTCCATATGAAACCCCCAGGTCGTTGACCCGGGGGTTCTTTGTTGTCTGGACCAGTGGGCGGGGCTCGCACCACAACCGCACCATAAGGGCGCTGCCAGCTGCCGGTGGGCTTCTCCTTGTGGTGCTGTACGCCGGGTCGGGTACGACGCGGGCGGTGTCATGCTTCCCGCGTCAGCGGGGAAAGCCTCATCCATCAAGGTGATGTGGACATGCGCCGACCCTTCCAAGTTCAACATCACCGCCGCCCGAGAGGCCCTCGCCGGGTCTCAGTGCGGTGACGGGACCGGCGTGTTCACCGCCGAAATACCGCACGCCAATATTGCGGGTCCCCGAACTCAGCTTCTACCGCCAGTACTTCGACCTCGTCAGCGCCGGCACCAAGACCATCGGGGTGGGTCAAGGGGCACCCAGCAGGCCGGCGAGTAGTTGGAGTCGCTCGGCGTCGGGGCTGCCTTCTGCGGCGGTGCAGACCATGAGCGCGGGGCCGGGGTTGCCCGGTATCGGGTAGGCGTCCCAGTCCAGGTTGAGTTCGCCGACCCGGGGGTGGTTGAGGCGCATCTGGCCGCGGGTCGGTTCCTCCACGTCGTGCAGGGCCCACAGGGCCGCGAACTCGTCGCTGCGGACGGCGAGTTCACCCACCAGTTCGACGGCGCGGGGGTGGCCGGGATCGGCGGCGACCTGTGTACGCAGCATCCCGATGAGCTCGGCGACGGTGGCCGCCCGGTTCGGGCAGGTCCGGTCGGCCTGGGGGTGCAGGAACAGTGCCAGCATGTTCCGCTCCTTCTGGGGCTGGCGGGTGAAGTCGCCCAGCAGGGCGCCGCCGAGCGGGTTCCAGGCCAGCACGTCCAGGTATCGGCCGACGACCAGGGCGGGGGAGGTCATGGTGTGCAGCAGTCGTAGCGTGGTGTCCGGTACCTCCTCCGGCTCGTACGTGCGCGGGCTGCGGGCGGGGGTGCGTGCGGCGGTGGCGAGGCTGTGCAGGTGGCGGGTCTCCTCGGCGGAGAAGTTGAGGGCGCGCGCGAGGGCGTCGAGGACCTGTTCGGAGGGGCGTACGTCGCGGCCCTGCTCCATGCGCTGGTAGTAGTCCGAGCTCACCCCTGCCAGCAGCGCCAACTCCTCCCGCCGCAGCCCGGCGACGCGCCGTCGCGGGCCGGGCTCCAGGCCGACGTCCTGCGGGCGCAGCCGGGTCCGGCGGGTGCGCAGGAACTCGGCGAGTTCGCGTCGGGGATCGTCGCTCATGGCAAGGGCATCATCGGTCACGGCGTCAGTATGCGGCGTGCGCGGCTCGCGAGGGTGGGTCTGCCAGACCCAGGAAAAGGAGAACGACCGTGATGTCGCGTGCGGGGTTCAGGATCGGAGGCACCCCAGCCGGTCACGGAAGGACAGCGCCATGAAGGCCGTTCAGATCACGAGTTTCGGTACCGCGGACGTCTTGCAGGTCAACGAGGTCGACCGTCCCGCTCCCGGTGCGGGTGAGGTGCTGGTGTCGGTCGAGGCCTCCAGCGTGAACGGACACGACGTGATCGTCAGGGCGGGGGAGTTGAAGATGGTCTCGGGGCGCCGCTTCCCCATCGGTGTGGGGCTGGACTTCGCCGGCGTCGTCGCCGCGACCGGCGCCGGTGTCGAGAGCTACCGGGTCGGGGACCGGGTGTGGGGCATGGTGCATCCCCGGCAGAAGCACTCCGTCGCCGGGGCGGCCGAGTACGTCGTGGTCTCCGCGGAGCGGATCTCGCACGCCCCTGCCGACCTCTCCTCGGTCGAGGCGGCCTCCCTGGTCGTCGCGGGTTCCACGGCGCTGATCGCGCTGCGCGACAGTGTGCGTCTGGTGAGCGGCGAGAGGGTCCTGGTCCGGGGCGCGGCCGGCGGAGTCGGCACGGCCGCCGTGCAGTTGGCGCACGCCATGGGCGGCCACGTGACCGCCCTGGCCCGCGACCGCCACGCCGAGCTCCTCACCGACCTCGGTGCCGACGAGGTCCTGGACTACGGCTCCACCACCTCGGACCGGATCGGGCCGTTCGACGTCATCGTCGACACCGTCGGCACGGAACTGCACTGCTACCGGGGCCGGTTGGCCAAGGGCGGCCGGATGGTCACCGTCGGACTGTCCCCGTCGGCCATTGCCGCGATCGCCGCGTCGAGCGTGCACGGTTCCCGCCGCATCCGCACCTTCAGCGCCAACCCCGAGACCCCCGTGCTGCGCGATGTGGCCGGCCATGTCACGTCGGGGGCGCTGCGCCCGGTGATCGACCGTGTGTACCCGCTCGCGGACATCGCCGCGGCGCACCAGGCGTTCGAGCGCGGCGGCGTCGTGGGCAAGCACGTGGTGACGGTGCCGCGCAGCTCCGTCTGACGGGTTCCGGTCAGCGGGGCGTGGTGCGCAGGTCGATGCCACGGAGGTGGGCGTCGGCGGTCACGATCCGGGTCGCCATGCGGGAGAGCCGCTTCCGGTCGGTTTCGGGCAGCGGCGCGACACACCCCTCGATCCGCTCGGCGAACTGGGCGGCGACCTGTTCGACGAGCTGACGGCCGGCGTCGGTGATCGATACCTGGAACGAACGGCGGTCGACGGTGCTGACGGTGCGGGTGACCAGACCGCGGCGCTGCGCGCGGTCGACCAGGCCGGTGATCGAGGACTTGTCGAGGCCGAGGTGGCGGCCGAGCTGGTTCATGGTCGGCTCCCGGTCCCGCAGTATCCCGAGCATGCGGGTCTGGACGACGGACAGGTCGTGCTGCCCCGCGATCTCGGCCAGGGCGCTCTGCACCAGGAACGACAGCTGGGCGAGGCCGTCGACCAGCCCGAAGTCCTCGTCTGCGGGCGACCGTGCGGGCGGGGGTGGCATGTCGTGGGGCGAGGTCATATCCCGATCCTACTTGCAAAGGTACGTGGCACCTACTAATTTGATTCGCGCCACGTACTAAACCCTTGGCCTCACGTACCAAATCCGAGGAGAGCTCCCATGGACATCCGTGCCGCGGTGGTCCACTCGTTCGACAGCCCGCCCCGCTACGAGCCGTTCGACCTGCCCGCCCTTACCGACGAGGACCAGGCGGTGGTCGACGTTCTCGCGGTGGGCCTGCACCCCCGGGTGCGTACCGGTGCGTCGGGCAGCCACTACACGAGCACCGGGAAGCTGCCGTTGGTTCCGGGTGTCGACGGGGTCGGCCGGCGTGCGGACGGCCGCCTGGTGTACTTCGTCGCCGACGACGAACTGGTCGGCCCGATGGGCACCCGGACCGTCATCGACAGCCGGCACAGCATCCCGCTCCCCGACGGCGCGGACGTCGTGAAGATCGCCGCGGCGATGAACCCGGCCATGTCGTCCTGGGTGGCGCTGCGGCGCCGCGTCCCGATCGAGGCAGGGCAGTCGGTGCTGATCCTCGGCGCGACCGGCAACGCCGGACAGATGGCCGTCCAGGTCGCCAAGCGGCTCGGTGCCGGGCGGGTCGTCGGCGCCGGACGTGACCAGGCTCGCCTGGCGGCCCTGCCGGGAATCGGCGCGGACGCGACCGTCGCGCTCACCGACGACGCCGAGGCCACCGCGACGGCGCTGGCCAAGGAGGCCGCCGAAGTCGACCTGGTCATCGACTACTTGTGGGGCAAGCCGGCCGGTGACGCGATCATGGCGGTGCTGCGGGCCCGCTCCGACCGCGGCCGCGCCCTGAACTGGATCCAGATCGGCGCGATGGCCGGCCCCACCATCGAACTCCCGTCAGTGGCACTGCGCTCGGCGAACTTCCGCCTCCAGGGCAACGGACAGGGCGCCGTGTCGACCAGGACGTACCTGGAGGAACTCCCGTCCCTCGTCGAGGAGATCGAGAGCGGCGGTATCGCGGTCACCGCCAAGGCAGTACCCCTCGCCGACGTCGAGAGCGCCTGGAACGCGCCCGAGGTCCCGGGCGTACGCACCGTCCTGGTGCCCTGACCCCGGCAAGACCGTCATTCAGTACGTACTGGAATCACCCAAGGAGCTTGGAACCATGTCCCCCACCACAGCCACCGACGTCATCATCTGCGGCACCGGCGCGGCCGGTCTGACCCTGGCCATCGACCTCGCCCGCAGGAACATCGGATTCCTGCTGATCGACAAGGCGCCGCAGCCGTTCGTCGGCTCCCGCGGCAAGGGCATCCAGCCCCGCAGCCAAGAGGTGTTCGAGGACCTCGGCGTGATCGACCGGATCGTCGCCTCCGGCGGTGAGTATCCCGTCCAGCGCATCTACACCGCCGACGGGCCCATCGACCAGGTCGGCGTGGAGATGTCGGAGCCGACGCCGGAGGAGCCGTACCAAATACCGCTGCTCGTCCCGCAGTTCCTCACCGAGCGCCGGCTGCGCGAACGCCTGGCCGAGCTGGGCCACGCCCCGCACTACGGCCACGAACTCGTCGGCTTCGACCAGGACGGCGACGGTGTGACCGCGCGCATCGCCACCCCGGACGGCGAACAGGCCGTACGGGCAAGGTACTTGATCGGTGCCGACGGCGGATCCAGCTTCGTCCGCAAGACGCTCGGGATCGGCTTCCCCGGCAAGACCCTCGGCGTGCGGGCGATCGTGGCCGACGTGTACGTGGACGGTGTCTCGTCGGACGCCTGGCACCGCTGGGGCGAGGACACCGCCGGGCAGGTCTCGATGTGCCCGCTCTACGGCACCGACATGTTCCAACTCCAGGCCCCCGTCCCCTTCGACGTCGACCTGGACCTCTCGGCCGAGGGGCTCACCGCGTTCTTCCGCGAACGCACCGGCCGCGACGACGTCGTGATCCGTTCCGTGTCCTGGGCGTCCGCGTTCCAGATGAACGCCCGGCTGGCCGACACCTACCGGCGGGGGCGCGTGTTCCTGACCGGGGACGCGGCGCACTGCCACCCGCCGACCGGCGGACAGGGCCTCAACACCAGTGTCCAGGACGCCTACAACCTCGGCTGGAAGCTGGCCGCCGTGCTCGACGGCGCCCCGGAATCCCTGCTGGAATCGTACGAGCAGGAACGCCGGCCCATCGCCGAAGCCGTCCTCGGCCTGTCCGAGAAGCTGCTCGAAGCGGCCAAGAACCGCGACATCCACCGGGGTCGCGAGGTCAGTCAGCTCGACCTCGGCTACCTGAACTCGCCCCTGTCGCTGCACACCCCGGCGCGTGACAAGGGCGTACTGGCCGGCGACCGCGCGCCCGACTCGCCCGTGACCGGCACGGGCGGTCTCCCCACCCGACTGTTCAGCCTGTTCCAAGGGCCGCACTGGACCCTCCTCGGCCACGACGTCGACGAGGCCTCGGCCCCGGCAGCGCGCCCCGGCCTGCACATCCACACCACCGGCACCCGGGGCGACATCCTTGACAGCGGCGACCGCGTCCAGAACGCCTACGGACTGTCCTCCGAGCAGTGGGTGCTCGTGCGCCCGGACGGATACGTCGCCGCCGTGGTCGACACCACCGAACTCGGCGCCGTAGAAGCCTATTTGGACACCGTCGGCGTCCGCCCCCTCGCGGCGACGCGACCCACCACCACGGAAGCGAACACCGACATGCCCACAGAGACCCCTTCCGACAGCACCGGCACACCCCGCACCCGACGCGAGCACCGACAGGCCCGCACCGCCGCCGAGCAGCGGCTCGCCACCGCCCAACGCGAACTCCACCAACTCTCCCGCCAGGTCCAACGCGACCTGCGCAGCGTCCGACGGCACGGCGAGACCACCGCCATCGTCGCCCGCTCCAACTTCGCCGAACTCGCGGTCAAAAGCATCAACCGGCTGACCGCCAACCTCCGCACCGACCGCACCGACCGCACCGACCAGTAAGCGCTCAGCTCTCGCAGGGGTCTCCAACGACACCTCACGGCCTCGGCGGCAGTCGAAAGGTCAGCCTGTCTGCGCTGGAGCTGGAGACTGGCGGTCTCGCCCCGGCCGTGTCGCTGACGCGCACCTGCCGGGCCAGGAGCGCGGTCACAGTCCAGTGAGGGATCGGACGGCTGACGCCCTCCCCACAAATCCCCGAATTCCCCCCGTGGCGGCAGCCGTGTCCACCAGTCCCGTTGGGCTCCGCTGCCGGAGCCCTGTGCTTCCCCCACTTCCCGCAGCACAGAAAACGCGTACCCAGTGATCGACATCCGACATACAGCCGACGCCCTGCGCGGCGTGGACGTCTTCGATCGCGGCCTGCGCGGGAGCGACGGCGTGGAGTGCCGCCACGCGAACACCCGTTTTCCGCCGTCGCGTTCCACACGCGACGGAATCGGAACCCCGACAGCCGCAGCCGCCTGGTCGGCCACGGACGACGGTACGAACGCGTGAGGTCCAAGCTCGATCCACTGTCCATGGCGGCGATGGCGGTCACCGTGGTCTCCGTCTCGGCCACCGCCCCGCTCACCGCCGCAGCCACCGCCTCGCCGCTCGCCATGGCCTTCTGGCGCAACTGCCTGGGCTTCGCCGTACTCGGCTCCGGATCTCCGCCACGGCGCTACGCGTCCGGAGCGCTCTGGATGTCCTCGTGCAGATGCACGAGGAACCAGTGGCCGTCGTGGCGAGCGCGTCGCAGGACTGCGGTGTTGCGCGCCAGTTCCGGCAGGGCTGTGAGGAAGTCGACCCGCAGCCAGTAGCGGGCCACGGCCAGTTCTCCGAAGACGTCGATGACCTGCCCGTACGGCGTGAGACCGGTCTCGGCGGGGCCGCCGTCGGCCGTGGGGCGATTGTCCCGGACGCGGTCCAAGTCGGTTTTGCCGCAGAGCAGTTCGGGGGTGGCGGAGTCCCAGATGGTGGCATCCGGGTCCAGGTGGGAGTCGATGCGCTCGCGATCGCCTGCGGTGTAGCCCGCGTACATGTCGGTGATCACCGCCCACACTGCCGCCAGTTCGGCGGGTGCGCCGCCCGGGCGGGCGCCACTGGGTGCGGGCTGAGCGGTGCGGGGCGGGGAAACGGGCATGGCTGGGTCCTTCGGTGGGTGGCGGAGCGGGTGCGGCTCGGGTCAGGGGCGATCGTGGGCCCTGGTTCGCAAGGCAAGCGACCGTCCTTTGTCGACGGTGAGGATCGGCGGCTCGTCGGTGAGGTGGTAGCCCGTGGCCCGGGTCACCGCGGCGCGGGCCTCGGCCGGGTCGAACGGTGAGGCGAGCGGGGTCCAGTGCGCGATCTCGGGGTCGTCGAACAGGTCCGCCATGGCGGGAGGATCGGCCTCGGTCCACTCGCGCAGGACGAGGCCCTCGCCTGTCAGCCGCAGCTGTGCGGGGATGGCGGGCTGGGCCGTACTCTCGTGGGTCATCGCTGGTTCCTGTTTCCGGTTCCTGTGGGCGGGCGCAGGGTCAGGGGAGTACGACCAGGTCGCGGGCGGTGCGGTTGAGGCGCTCCCCGCCGTCCTCGGTGCAGATCACGATGTCCTCGATCCGCGCTCCGTACCGGTCGGCCAGGTAGATGCCGGGTTCGACGGAGAAGGCCATGCCGGGCTCCAGCGGGAGCCTGTTGCCGGCCACGATGTAGGGCTCCTCGTGGCTCTCCAGGCCGATGCCGTGTCCGGTGCGGTGGATGAAGTACGGCCCGTATCCGGCGTCGGAGATGATGTCCCGGCCGATGGAGTCCAGCCGCTCGGCGGTGATGCCGGGCCGTACGGCGTCGGTCTGGGCGCACTGGGCGCGCAGCAGTACGTCGTGGAGGCGGCGGAAGTCCGCGGGCGGCTCACCCGTCGCGTACACACGGGTGGAGTCGGAGCAGTAGCCGTCCTGGGTCGTACCGCCGATGTCGACCACCACGGGGTCGCCGGGCCGGATCGTGCGGTCGGACAGGTCGTGGTGCGGGCTGGCGCTGTGCGGGCCGGAGCCGACGATGACGAAGTCGACGCGGACGTGCCCCTCGGCGATGATCGCGTCCGCGATGTCCCGGCCGACCTCGCGTTCGGTACGTCCGGCCCGCAGCCACTCGCCCATACGGGCGTGCACCCGGTCGATGGCCGCACCGGCCCGGCGCAGGGCGGCTGCCTCCTGCGGGGTCTTGCGCATCCGCAGCTCGTTCAGCACGCTCCCGGCCAACTCCTGGTGCGCGCCCGGAAGTGCGGTGCGGAAGGCGATGGTCTTCTCCGCCCACATGTGGTTGTCGACGCCGAGGCGGGCCGTCCGGGAGGGCAGCCGGGCCGCGACGAGGGCGTAGGGGTCGTCGGTCTCGTGCCAGCCGGTGATCTCGATGCCCAGGTCACCGGCCGGGGATGCCTTCGCGGCGGATTCCTCCAGGGCCGGTACGAGCAGGAAGGGGTCGTTGTCGGCCGGCAGGACCAGGCAGGTCAGCCGCTCCAGCGGCAGGGCGTCGTAGCCGGTCAGGTAGCGCAGGTCCGCACCGGGGGAGATCAGCAGGGCGTCCAGACCTGCTCGGGCCGTGGCCTCCCGGGCGGTGCGGAGGCGGTCGGCCGGGTACAGGTTCGCGACCGGTTCGGCGGGGTGGCCGGGGTGGTTGTCGTCCGGCATCGGGGCGTCGGGCATCGGTTCTCCGTGAGGTGTTGTGCGGGCGGGACGGTCGCGCGCGGTGTGGCGCTCCCGCGGAGCCACCGGAAACGCAGCGGGCGGGCCGGGCGGCACCGTGGGCTGGGCGTGCAGCCCCGGGTGAGTCACCGGGCCGCGCGTACCCGGCGGACCCCACCCCGCAGGGCGTACGGACGGCCGGGTGGGCGCGCGAGGGCCGGCACCCCGCTCCTGGGTGGGCGTTCGGCCCAGGTCAGGCCGCGTACAGGCGGCACGCGACGCCCCCGGCGATCAGCTGCGGTTCCTCGCGGTCGCAGCCGTCGAATGCCAGCGGGCAGCGGGGGTGGAAGCGGCAGCCGCTCGGCGGGTCGGCGGGGTCGGGTACGTCACCGGGGAGTTCGGCGGGCAGCACTCCCGCCCCGTCGGGCTGCGGTACGGCGGCCAGCAGCGCCCGGGTGTAGGGATGCCGTGGGTCGGCCCAGACCTCGGCGGTGGGGCCGGTCTCCACGATCCGCCCGAGATACATCACGGCGATCCGGTCGGCGATCAGCCGTACGACGGACAGGTCGTGGCTGATGAACAGCAGCCCGGCGCCCGACTCGACGGCCAACGACCGCATCAGCGTGGCCACTTGGAGCTGGGCGGAGGCGTCGAGGGCGGAGATCGGTTCGTCTCCGACGAGCAGCCGGGGGCGGGCGGCGAGCGCGCGGGCGATGGCGATGCGCTGCCGCTGGCCGCCGGAGAACTCCTGGGGGTAGCCCTGTGCGGCGCTCGCCGACAGCCCGACCCGGGTCAGGAGGTCCTCGGGGGAGGTCGCCTCGGGCGCCTCACCTCGCTCGGCCGCGGTGCGGATGCCGTCGGCGATCTGCGCGCCCACCCGGCGGCGCGGGTTGAGGGAGCCGTACGGGTCCTGGAAGACCATCTGGACGCCGGTGAGGGCCGGGTCACGGCGGCGCACCCGCAGCGGGCGCACCGGTGTGCCGTCGAAGGTGATCCGGCCTTCAGCAGGTGCGGTGAGGCCGCAGACCGCGCGGGCCAGGGTGGACTTGCCGCAGCCCGACTCCCCTACCAGCCCGACGACTTCGCCCGCTCGCACCTGGAGGCTGACCCCGGCGACGGCGCGGGTGGGCGGCGCACCCGGCCGGTGGTACTGGACGACGAGGTCGTCGACCGAGAGGAGAGGGGCCGTCGGGTGGGAGGTCATACGGTGCTCCTTCCGGGGAGCGCGTCCAGGAGCGTACGGGTGTACTCGTGCTGTGGGTCGGTGAGGACCTGGCCGCGTGGGCCGGTCTCGACGACGAGGCCGTGGCGCATCACGCTCACCTCGTCGGCGATCGCGGACATCACGCCCAGGTCGTGGGTGACCAGCAGGACGGCCAGGCCGAGGTCGTCGCAGAGGCCGCGCAGCAGCCGCAGCACACCGGCCTGCACGGTCACGTCGAGGGCGGTGGTCGGCTCGTCGGCGATCAGTACCTTCGGCTCGCAGGCCAGCGCGATCGCGATGGCGATGCGCTGCCGCATGCCTCCGGAGAACTGGTGCGGGTAACGCCCCAGCGCCTCACGGGGGTTGGGGATACGGACCTGCGTGAGCAGCTCGGCGGCCCTCTCCTTCGCGGCCTTCCGGTCCAGCTTCAGGTGGTGGCGCAGGTGGTCGGTGAGCTGGTGTCCGATGCCGAGCATCGGGTGCAGGCTGGTGGACGGGTCCTGGAACACCATGCTCACCGACCGCCCGCGCAACGAGGCCAGTTGACGGCTCGGCAGGGTCAGCAGGTCGGTGCCCTCGAACTCGATCCGGCCGCCGGTACGGGCGCCGGGCGGCAGCAGGCCGAGGGTGGCGAGGCCGGTCATGGTCTTGCCCGATCCGCTCTCCCCCGCGAGCCCGTGGATACGGCCGGGCCGGAGGGCGAGGTCGACGCCGCCGAGGATGCGGCGACCGCCCAGGTCGAGGGTCAGACCGCTGATCTTCAGCACGTCGAGGGTGTCGCCGTCGGTCATGCCACACGCTCCTTCTCCGCGCCGATCGTGCGAGCGGTGCCTGGGTCGAGGGCGTCCCGCAGCGTGTCGCCGAGGAAGTTGAAGGCGAGGACGACGGTGAGGATGGCCAGACCCGGGAAGACCCCGATCCACCACCTGTCGAACTGCTGGGTACCGGCGGCCACCATCGCGCCCCACTCGGCGGTCGGCGGCTTGGCGCCAAGGCCGAGGAAGGACAGTCCGGACAGCAGCAGCGTCGCGGTCCCGATGTCGAGGGTGGCCAGCACCAGCAGCGGCCCGAGCACGTTGGGCAGGATGTCGACGCGCATGGACCTCCAGGCGGAGAAGCCCAGCAGCCGTCCGCTGAGCACGAACTCGCGGTTCCGCATCCCCATGACCAGGCCCCGGGTGACCCGGGCGTACGACGGCCAGGCCACCACCAGGACGGCCAGCACCGCGTTCTGCAGGCTGGCGCCGAGCGCGGCGGCGACCACCATCGCCAGGATGACGGTGGGGAAGGCGAACACCAGGTCCGCGATCCGCATCACGGTCTCGTCGACCCAGCGCCCGAAGAACCCGGCGCAGGCGCCCAGGATCCCGCCGATGAGCAGGGACATCGTCACGAGCAGCAGGGCGAGCGGGATGGACACCCGGGCCCCGTACAGCACCCGGCTCAGCACGTCCCGGCCCAGTTCGTCCGTGCCGAACAGGTGCCCGGCACCGGGGGCGGCCAGCCGGGGCAGGTCCTGCGCGAGGGGGTCGTGCGGGGCGAGCAGCGGGGCGGCGACCACGATCACCAGCCAGAACGCCGCGACCAGGCCGCCGGTGACGGCCAGCGGGCGGCGCCAGGCGGGCGGCAGCCGTTTCAACAGGTTGAGCCTCACCGCACCCTCACCTCTCACCGCACCCTCACCTCTCACTGCACCCTCACCCTCGGGTCGATCACGCCGTACAGCACGTCCACGGCGAGGTTGACGGTCAGATACACGATGCCGACGACCAGCCCGACCCCCATCACGGCCGGCAGGTCGAGCGTCGTCGCGCTCCGGTACGCGTACGCCCCCAGGCCCGGCCAGGCGAAGATCGACTCCACCAGGACGGTGCCCGACAGCAGCGCCCCGAAGGCCAGCCCCGCGACCGTGATGACGGGCACGAGGGCCGCCCGGAGCACGTACTGGAAGAGGACCGTGCGGCCGGGCAGGCCCTTGGCGCGGGCCGCCCTGACGTAGTCCTGGTTCAGCACCTCCAGGACGGCGGAGCGGGTGAAGCGGGTGAGCAGGCCGACGGTGTACGCGGTCAACACCAGTGCAGGGAGGGCCAGATGGCTCACCGCGCTCCAGAACTCCGGCCACTGCCCGGCGAGTGCCGCGTCGACCGTGTACAGGCCCGTGACCTGCGGTGGGGCGGTCATGCCGGGGTCGAGACGACCGCTGCCCGGCGCCCAGCCGAGTCGGTAGAAGAAGACGTAGAAGGCGAGCAGCGCCAGCCAGAAGGTCGGCACCGACACCCCCAACAGGCTGACCACGCGCAGGAGTTGGTCGGTGAACCCGTCCCGGCGCAGTGCCGCGACGACACCGAACGCCACGCCCACGACCAGCGAGACCACGATCGCGGCGCCGGCGAGTTCCAGGGTGGCGGGGACGGCCGTCGACAGGTCCGTCAGGACCGGCTGATGGCTCTGCTGCGACTCCCCAAGATCCCCCTGGAACAGATTGCCCAGATACGTGACGTACTGGACCGGCAGCGGCTTGTCGAGGCCGTAGTGGTGCCGGAACTGGGCCACGATCGCCGGGTCGCCGACCGCGCGCTGCCCGAGCGCCGCCGCCGCCGGATCGCCGGGCACGAGGTTGGTGAGGACGAACGTCACCAGCGTCACCCCGAAGGCCAGCAGCACGGCGACCGCGGTACGGCGGAGCAGGAACCGGGCGAGCGGGTAGCGGGCCAGCGGGTGGCGGGCGAGGAGCCGCCCGCCACCCACGCGCCTACTTCGCACCCAGGGCGGCGACATCGACCGTCCACACGGGGTTGTACGCGAGGCCGGTGACCGTCGAGGCCGACACCATGTGCCGGCTCGGCTGGATCAGCGGGATGAAGGGGCTACTGGCATTCAGGGTGGTCTGGATCTGCTCGTACAGCTTCTTCCGGGTCGCGGTGTCGGTCGTGGTCGCCGCCTTGTCGCCGAGCGCCGTCAGCGCCGGGTCGGCGCCCGCCTTGTAGCCCGCGCGCAGACCGACCAGGCCGCCGGGCAGGAAGACCAGGTAGTCGCTGGGGTCCGGGTAGTCCGGGCCCCAGTACCAGAGGCCGACCTCCTCCTTGCCGTTGCGGTAGTTGTCCAGCTCCGTCGTGGTCGGCGCCGGCGCGAGGGTCACCGTGATGCCGACCTCCTTCAGCTGGGCCTGCACCCGCTCGGCGAGCGTCTGCAGCGAAAGGCCGTCCACGCTGAGGTCGCTCGGGTAGCCGAGCTTCACCGTCGGGTTCTTGACCCCGCTCGCCTTCAGGGCCGCCTTCGCCCCGCTCAGGTCCCGCTGCTGCGCCTGGGAGGAGGGCAGCGCGCCGACGAACGTCGTCGGAATGAGCCCGGGCGCCTGCACCGCGCCGGTCCCGCCGAGCGCCAGCAGGCCGGTGTAGTCGAGGCCCTTGCGGACCGCCTCACGGAACTTGGCGTTCGACGTCGTACCGCTGATCCCCTTGTCCAGGTTCAGCAGCAGGAAGATCACGTCCGACGACGCCCCGCTCAGCACCTTCAGCCCGCCGCCGAGCCCCGTCACCTGGTCCGAGTTCAGGTCCAGGGCCACCTGGCTGTCACCGCGCTGCACGTTCAGCTTCTGCGTCGGCGCCTGGACGTTCCGGAGCACGATCTTGTCGTACGTCGGCTCGTTCGACCCGGTGTACTTCGGGTTCTTCGCGAGCACGACCTGCGTGTTCGTGTTGAAGGACGTCAGCGTGTACGGCCCGGAGCCGGCGGAGGTCTTGTTGAGGTACGCCTCCGAGCCGCCGTTCGCCTTGACCACCTTGGAGTTGAGGATGCCCAGTGCCGGGTTGGGGAGGATGAAGGGCAGCGCCGGATTCGCCTTCTTCGACGTCAGCGTCACCGTCGAGGCGTCCGTCTTCGCCACCGTCACCCCGTCCAGCAGGAACGACGGATTGCCCTTGATGTCGATGACCCGCTGCAACGAGTACACGACATCGTCCGCCGTGACCGCGCTGCCGTCGGAGAACTTCGCCCCCGTGCGCAGATGCAGGGTCAGCGTCCTGCTGTCCGAGGACTCCTCGTAGGAGGACGCAAGACCCGGCAGCGGCTTGGTGACATCGCTGCCCTTGAACGTCAGCAGCGTCTCGTACAGCGCCTTGTCCACGATGCCGCCGGTCGTCTCGAACTCACGGCCGGGGTCGGCGGTCTTCAGATTGAAGGTCGTGTCGATCACCAGCGTCCTGCCGCCCGACGAACCGGACGTACCGCCGCCACCGGAGCAGGCACTGAGGGCGAGCGCCGCGACGGCGACGAGCGAGACTGCCGCCGGGTACGGCCCGGTGCGCGATCTGGACATGGGTGCCTCCGAGAGCAGGGGGACGGAGCGGAAGAAGGCACGGCGGGCATCGACGGCCGCCGGAGGAAGTACCTGGACGATTCACCGTTAGGGTGGGCTGAAACTAACCACAACAGCCGACTAACGGGACACGGTCGAGACGAACCATCCATGAAAGGCGCTTCCATGACAGATTCGTCCAGCCCCGATGCGTCCGGCGAACCCCGCTCTGGACGGATCGGCATCGGCCTCGCCCTGGATTCCGTACATTTCAAGATCCTCGACGTCCTCCGCACCCAGGGCCGCATCTCCGTCGCCGCCCTTGCCGAGCGCGTCGGCGTCTCCCGCGCGAACGCCTACACCCGCCTCGAAGCCCTCCGCGCCGACGGCGTGATCAGCGGCTTCAGCGCCCGCGTCGACCACAGCCGGGTCGGTCTCGAGATCTGCGCCCTGATCTTCGTCACCGTCCGCCAGGAACTGTGGAAGCAGTTCCGCACCGCTCTCGCCCAGCTGCCGGAGGTGGAGTACTGCGCCGTCACCACCGGCGAGCACGACGCCATGATCCAGGTCCGGGTGCGCGACGTCGCCGCCGTACACCGCCTGGTCACCGACCAGCTGTCCACCATTCCCGCGGTACGCGCCACCGAGACCGTCATCATCCTCGACGAGGTACTCCGCCGCCCTTACGTCCTGCCGTCCGCACCCCGCGCCACCGAGTCGACGCCGACCACCCCCCAGGGCGCCCCCGGAACGAGCCAGTTCGGCATGACCCGCTTCATCCGCGCCGCCGAAGGCCGAGCCGATCTCCAACGCGTTTCCGAGCCGGAGGACTGACAGCGGACGCGGTCACCGTCCATGTGCGCACAAACACGGTCGACAGCGGTGCGATCCGACCCGCACGACCACCCCAAAGGGACAGTGATCACGCGCCACTGGTGGGGAGCCGGACGGAGAAGGTGGTCGATCCTGGGCCGCTCTCAAGTGTGATGCTTCCGCCATGGGCCTCTGCGACCGCTGCCACGATCGACAGGCCCAGGCCGGTGCCGGTTCCGCCGCCCGCGTCCTCGGTGCGGCGGCGGTCCGCGCGGGTGAAGCGTTCGAAGACCTTGGGCCGGATGTCCTCGGCGACGCCCGGCCCGTCGTCGTGGACCCTCAGTACCGCCGTGCCGGCGTCGGTCTGCAGGGAGATGGTCACCGTGCTGCCGACGGGTGTGTGCAGGCGGGCGTTGGCCAGCAGGTTGGCCAGCACCTGATGGAGGCGGTGGGCGTCGCCCGGCACCGTCACCGGCTCCTCGGACAGCTCCAGCAGCCAGCGGTGTCCGGGGCCCGCGGCCTGCGCGTCCGTCACCGCGTCCAGGACCAGGCGCGTCAGGTCGACGGGAAGACGTTCCAGGGGGCGGCCCGCGTCGAGGCGGGCGAGGAGCAGCAGGTCGTCGACCATCTCGCCCATGCGGGCCGCTTCGGCCTCGATGCGCTCCAGGGCCCGCAGCACCTTCTGGGGCACCGGGTCCGGGTGCAGCAGCGCCAGTTCCGCGTGGCCGCGGATCGACGCCACGGGTGTGCGCAGCTCGTGGCTGGCGTCGGCGGCGAAACTGCGCAGCCGTTCCTCGCTCGTGTGCCGTTTGGTCAGCGCGTCCTCGACGTGGCCGAGCATCGCGTTGAAGGCACCGGCGACGCGTCCCACCTCACTGCGCGGGTCGCTCTCGGGCGCGCGGGGCGGAAGTGCCACCTCGCCGCTGGAGAGCGGGAGTTCACTGACCCGGGTGGCGGTCGCGGCCACCCTGCTGAGCGGTCGCAGCGACCAGCGCACCCACAGGGCTCCCGCGACACCGGCGACGGCGAGCGCCGCACCGAAGACGACCGCGGCGACAAGTTCCAGCCGGTGGACGGCGGCCTCCACGGACTCCGTGGGCAGCCCGGTGATGAGGACATCGCCGTCCCTGCCCTCGGTCGCCATCATGCGGTAGTCGCCCAGGGAAGCGAGATCGGTCGTGTGCCCCTCGCCGTCGGCAGGGAGCCCGGCGAGCTTTCTCCGGTCCCGCGCGCTCAGCGGAACGTTCACCGTGCCCGTTCCGCCGCCGGACGCCACCACCGCGGCGTTCGTGACGGTGTCGCCGACCAGCCGAGCGCCGAAGGTTCCGGCAGCCTGGCGGCGGGTGTCGCCGTCCTCGTCGCCGTCGTGATCCGACGGCGCCGGGCCGCCGTGTTCCAGGCTCGCCGGGAACCGTACGCCCGTCTCGCGCAACTGCTCGTCGAGGCGGCCGGTGAGGAAGCCGTTCAGCTCCACCACAGCCGCCACCCCGACGGCCGCGCAACTGACCGCAAGCAGCACCACTAGGCCGACGGTGAGCCGCGCCCGCAGCGTGTGCGGCCGGGGTAGATGCGGCAGCCATCGGCGCGTCCTCACCGGGCCGCCGACTTGAGCACGTATCCGGCGCCCCGCACCGTGTGGATCATCGGCGGGCGGCCCGCGTCCACCTTCTTGCGCAGGTAGGAGATGTACAGCTCGACGACGTGGGCCTGTCCGCCGAAGTCGTAGGCCCACACCCGGTCGAGGATCTGCGCCTTGCTGAGCACGCGTCGTGGGTTGCGCATGAGGAGACGCAGCAGTTCGAACTCCGTCGGGGACAACTCGACGAGTTCGCCGCCTCGGGTGACCTCGCGAGCCTCCTCGTCCATGACGAGATCGCCGACGGTCAGCCGCGGCCCGTCCTCCGTCTGCTGGGCCATGCCGGCCCGGCGCAGCAGTCCCCGCAGGCGGGCGATGACCTCCTCCAGGCTGAACGGTTTCGTCACGTAGTCGTCGCCGCCCGCCGTGATCCCCGCGATGCGGTCCTCGACGGCGTCCCGCGCGGTCAGGAAGAGCACGCACACGTCGGGGCGTACGGCATGCAGCGAGCGCAGCACGGCGAAGCCGTCGGTGTCCGGAAGCATGACGTCGAGGACGACGGCGTCGGGCAGCAGCTCGCGTGCCTCGGCGACGGCCGAGACGCCGTCACCGGCCGTGCGTACCTCCCAGCCCTCGTAACGCAGGGCACCGGAGAGGACCTCCGCGAGGTCGGGGTCGTCGTCGACGACGAGGACCCGGAGCGGGGCGCCGTCGGTCCGGGTCAGCGCGGGGCGGCCGGAGCCGCGGGGACGGGGACTGTTCATCTCACCTACCAGGATGCGGCCTCGCCGCGTCCCGGGCCGCTTCCCCGACCTCTGAGTTCGCTCTGAGTCCGCCGGACCACCGGTCCGCTCCGATCGTCCGTACGGCCCTTCCCACCTGCGGCGGGGCCGCACCGTCGGCCGCGCGCTGAGAGCGGGCTCAGAGGTTACGTCGGCACAGTGTCGTCCCGCACGGCCAAAGGGACGTACGGACAGCCGAAGGGACATACGGATGACGACGGCGTACGCGCAACGAAGGGTCGCCCCCGCGCCTCCCGCGCCACGACGCTCCCCCGCCGGCCCTGTGCTCGCCGTCCTGTGGGGCGGGGCCGCCGCCGTGATGGCTCTGTGGTGGCACGACACGGGGTCGGTCGTCGGTACGGCCGGCTGGCTGACCGGGGCCGGGCGGATCGCGGGACTGCTGTGCGGGTACGCCTGTGCCGTCCTCGTCGGTCTGATGGCCCGCGTGCCGCTGCTGGAGCGGCGGATCGGGGCGGACCGGGTGACGCGCTGGCACGCGATGGCGGGCCGCTACACGGTCTGTCTGCTGGTGGCGCACGTCGTGCTGATCCTGCTCGGGTACGCCGCCCAGGACGGCTTCTCGTTCCTGGACGAGACGCTCACGGTGGTCCTGGACTACCCGGAGATGCTCAAGGCCACCGCCGGCACGGTCATCCTGGTCGCGGTCGGGATCGTCTCGGCCCGCGCGGTGCGCCGTAGGGTCAGCCACGAGTTCTGGTACTACGTGCACCTGCTCACGTACGCCGCGGTCTTCCTCTCCTTCGGACACCAGCTCGCCCTGGGCTCCGACTTCACCGGCAACCGGCCGGCCCAGGCCGCCTGGTACGCGCTCTACCTGGGCGTCGCGGCCCTGGTGGGGTGGTTCCGGATCCTCACTCCGGTACGGCTCAACCTGCGGCACCGGCTGCGGGTCGACTCCGTACACAGGGAGGCGCCGGGCGTGTACTCCGTCGTCGTACGCGGTCGACGGCTGGACGAGATGGGTGCGCGGCCGGGGCAGTTCCTGCGCTGGCGGTTCCTCACCGAGGGCATGCGCCGGACCTCGACGCCGTACTCCCTGTCGGCGCCGCCTCGCCCGGACCTGCTGCGCATCACCGTCAAGGCGCTCGGCGACCACAGCGCCGCCGTCCCCCTGCTGCGTCCTGGCACCCGGGTGTGGGCCGAGGGCCCCTACGGGGCGCTGACCGCCGACCGGCAGACCTCGCACAAATCCCTGCTGATCGCGGGCGGCGTCGGCATCACCCCGCTGCGCGCCCTGTTCGAGACGCTGCCCGGTGCGCCCGGCGACGTCACCCTCCTCTACCGCGCCCGCACGGTGGAGGACCTCGCCCTGGGCGGCGAGCTGGAGGCCGTCGCACGATGGCGCGGGGCGAAGGTGCTCTACGCGCTCAACGGCCCGCACGGCCGGCGCCCGGACCTCACGGCCCACTCCCTGCGCGCTGCCGTGCCCGACCTGGACAACCACGACGTGTACCTGTGCGGCCCGCACGACTTCGCGAGGTGCCTGTACGAGGCGCTGCGCACCGCCGGGGTCCCCGACCGCCGTATCCACCACGAGTCCTTCGAGCTGTGAGGCCCCTTTGCACACGTTGAGGAAGAACCGTCCCCTGCGTCGCATCGTGCTGGCGAGCGCCGCGACCGTCTCCGGCATGGTGATGCTGCTGTCGCTGAAGCCGCACATCACGCCGACCGTCGCCGGGGTGGCCACCTCTCCCGTACCGTCCAGCAGTTCGGGCGCGTCGAGTGGAGGAACAGGATCGAGCGGCTCGGCCACAGGTACCCGGACCCTCACCGGAGACTCGGTCCAGACCCGCTACGGCCCCGTCCAGCTCCGCATCACCCTGAAGAACGGGAAACTCACCGACGTCACCGCGGTCACCTACCCCCAGGAGAACCCGAGGGACGAGCAGATCAACAGCTACGCGATCCCGCAGCTGACGCGAGAGGCGCTCACGGCTCAGAGCGCCGACATCGACACCGTCTCCGGAGCCACGTACACCAGCGAGGGCTACCGCCAGTCACTCCAGTCGGCGCTGGACTCCGCGAGCGGCTGACGCCTGCGCGGTCGTGCCCGTTCCGTGCCCGTAAGACGTAAGAGAGGACAGCCACAGTCGACAGCGGCGCGATCAGCCCCTGCGACGGCGGCGACACAACAAATCAACGCAGGTCAACGACCATCTGGCCGCCCAAGCGCCGTCGCTTCCCAAGCTGAGAGTGCGAGTTCGGTTCTCGCCACCCGCTCCATGATGAAACCCCAGGTCAGGGGCCTGGGGTTTGTTTATTGCCTAGTCCAATTCGTGAGTTCCGCGCCCTCCGTGCACCCTGAGCCGAGACTCACCGCCCCTCAGGGTCCCTAGGCGCCTCTCAAGTCACGTACACAACGGCCGACTTGCCCGCCCGCCTCGGATCATTATCCATGACTTCCTGAATTCAGGGTTTCCTGTACTGTTGAAGGGTGCTGACTCTCGCCCCTGACATCGACGTCCTGGTCCGGTTCGGGCGCGCGCTCGCCGACCCCATCCGTTGCCGCATCCTGCTCGCGCTCCGGGAGGCGCCCGCCTACCCCGCAGACCTCGCCGACGCGATCGGCGTCTCGCGTACGAGGCTGTCCAACCACCTCGCGTGCCTTCGGGATTGTGGACTCGTCGTCACCGTGCCCCATGGACGGCGTACCCGGTACGAGCTGGCCGACGAACGCCTCGGTCATGCCCTGGACGGTCTGCGCACCGCCGTGGTCGCGGTCGAGACGGACAGGACCTGCCCCGACGCCGAAGAGAAGGGCTGCTGTTGATGGCCTCCGAGGCATTCGGGACATCGATATCGGTGTCCCTTGGGCCCTCCCCCGCCCGGCGCGACGGGCTCGCCCGTCGGATACGTCTGCTGGTTGCCGCCACCATCAGCTACAACGTCGTCGAGGCTGTCGTCGCCATCACCGCCGGGACGCTCGCCTCCTCCACCGCGCTGATCGGCTTCGGGCTCGATTCCGTCATCGAGGTGTCCTCCGCCGCCGCGGTCGCCTGGCAGTTCTCCGCACGCGAGCACGCCGTACGGGAAGCCCGTGAGAAGACCACGCTGCGGATCATCGCGTTCTCCTTCTTCGCCCTTGCCGCATACGTCGGCGTCGACGCCGTCCGTGCCCTCGCCGGCACCGGAGAAGCCGAACGATCCGTCCCCGGCATCGTGCTCGCCGCCCTGTCCCTGGCCGTGATGCCCTTCCTGTCCGCCGCCCAGCGCCGCGCCGGACGCGAACTCGGCTCCGCCTCCGCCGTCGCCGACTCCAAGCAGACCCTGCTCTGCACCTACCTCTCCGCCGTACTCCTGGCCGGCCTCGTCCTCAACGCCACCCTCGGCTGGTCCTGGACCGACCCCGTCGCCGCCCTCGCCATAGCCGCGATCGCCGTCAAGGAAGGCCGCGACACCTGGCGGGGCGAAGGCTGCTGCGCCCAGGCTGCCCCTCCGGCGACGCCGTCGGTCAACACCGAGACGGACACGTGCGGTTGCCGTCCCGGCTGCGACTGCTGCAGTTGACGAACCGGCGCATGACAGTTCACCTACGGCAGCACGGAGCCGGCCGACCGGCTGTGGCGCTCGGGCAGCAGCTTGGGCTTGCAACCGGTACCCAGGTACAGGTTTGCCGTCGGTGGTGTCGCCGACTGCGGGACGTCATGACGGGAGTGATCGCGATGAACGACGTGGAGTGGGTGCCGCAGTCCTGCACACCGCCCACCGAGGAGCGGCCCCTGCGGGTCGCGGAGTGGGATGCGCGGTTCGCCGAGCGGCTGCCCTCCCTGTCCCGGCCCGAGCCGCTCCGTCTGCGCCTGCAGCCGGCCGACGGATCGGGTGTCGAGGGTCAGATCCGTGACCTGGTGGAGCGGGAGACCGGGTGCTGCTCGTTCGGACGGGGCGCACCGCTCTTCGCGCTCCTACGCTCGCCCTTGAGGGAGGCGAAGAAGCGTGAAGACGTGCACGCGCCCGTACGACGCAAGGTGGCGTCGGCCAACTGGCGTCCACAACCCATGTGTTGCTGTGTCACCGCTGTGCAACGGCGGTGTCCTGAAGGGAAGACGGGCGTGACCTGCGGGCTCTGGGAGTCCTCATAGTGATCACAGAGCGGGAAACGGTGGGAACGCCGTCGGCTCCCTGCCACCCCCGCCCCCCGGAAGGAACCTCCCGTGAAGAACCGCCACCTGCGCAAGGCCGTCCTCACCACCGCCGCGATCACCGCCGGACTGCTGATGACGGCCTGCCAGAACGGCACGGCCGACAGCTCGTCCGGCAAGAGCGCGGCAGACACGGCAAGCCCGGTGGCGGCGGCGGAGAAGGCGTCGGACTCCAAGAACTCCAATGACTCCAAGGGCGTCAGCGGCTCGTTCGAGAACGGCACGGTCACCTACCTCGCCCCGGGCAAGTACATCGTGTCCGTGCAGGGCAAGGACGACCAGCAGTTCTGGGTCGCCGACGACACCGAGGTCTACGGCACCGGCACGATATGCGGCGATGCGGGGTCCAAGGTCGACGCGCCGTGCACACTCGACCAGTTGGAGTCGGCCCTCAAGAAGGGTGCCGTGAACGCCGACGTGGAGATGAAGAACGGCGTCGCGACCCTGGTGACCGAGCGCCGCACCGCCCAGCAGGACTCCGAGTCCGACTCCGACTCCGACAGCGGTTCCGACTCCCGCGACACCCTCGTCGAGGGCATCAACGAGGGCAAGGGCGTCAACGGAACCTGGTTCGGCAACGTCTCCTACCTGGCGCCGGGCAAGTACACCGTCTCCGACATGAAGGGCACCGAACAGCAGTTCCTCGTCGCCGATGACACCAAGATCATGGGCTACGACGACATCTGCGACGCCGTGAACACCGGGCCGGGCGGCGAGGGCGGCGTCGAGTGCACCGAGGCCCAGCTGGAGACGGCCGCCAAGAAGGGCTTCTCCGCCGAGGTCGAGATCAGCAACGGCATCGCGACCACCATCACCGACGACCACTGAACCGCGGGCCGGCCGGAATGCGCCGGCGCGGTGCGCGATGCGGCACCGACCGGTGCGGGTGGGCGGAAGGCGAGGAGCCCGGCGTAGGGGCCGGGACCGAGTGACGAGGCTCTCCGCATCCGCATCCGCATCCGTGCACTGGCGAAGCGCTCCCCGACTCCATCGCAAAGGCCCAGGTCCTCGACCCGGGCCTTTTTGCTGTGGTCCTTCGCTGCCCGCTGCCCGCTGCCGCGACGACGGAGTCGTCATGGTGGGGATGCCCGCCTTTTGACACTGCGAATGCAGTAGTTCGCGACCTGCGTTCGCATGAGGCCGTCGGTGAGGGCTGCCTGGCAGTGTCGGAGGGCCGAAGACGCCTTGCGTCCGAGAAGCGCCAACCTCCAAGTCCCGTACACGCACGGAGATCAGAGAGGCTCGCCACGTGAGAATCCCCGAATCGCCCCGGCCGAAGTGGGCCGCGTTGCTGTCCGCGCTGGTCCTTCTGGCCGGTGCCCCCGCCGCCTTCGCCGAGACGCGCACGGCCGCGCAGCACGGTCCTGGGGGCGAGAAGACCCTTGGACCGGAAGAGATCCTTGAACTGGATGTCACCGATCTGCCCGGGACCCGGGAGGGGCAGCCGGTCGTAGCCGTCAATCCCCGGAATCCCAGGAATCTGGTCTATGTGGCGACGGTCTTCCCCAACCGTCCGGAGCTGGAACCCGTCGGGGAGTGCTTCGTCGCCTTCTCCCAGGACCGGGGAAAGACCTGGCAGAGGTCGTCCTGGCCGCTGGGCGACCGTCCCCAGTGCGGCGAGCCGATCGTGACCACGGACGCCAAGGGTGTCTTCTACGTCTCCAACAACCAGATCGGTCCCGATCCCGCGACCACGTACACCAATCACCACGTCGTCTCCCGGTCGGTCGACGGCGGTCGTACGTGGATCGGTCCCGTCGAGACGCCTCTGATGCTCGGTGGTGCGCCCAAGCTCAGGGTGGATTCCGCCACCGGCAAGGTCTACGCGGTCGCCGGTGCCGTGTGGGAGTACCCCAGTGCGGTCTCCGTCAGCGCGGACAGCGGCGAGACCTGGTCGGATCCCGCGGTGGTCCCCGGTCCCATGCCGTGCATCGTGGTCTCCCCCGCCATGCCCCCGGCCTGCGGATACCCGGGCCGTGAATTCGCCGTGCACGACGGGATCCTGGCGTCTCCCACCCAGGAGGGCACGGTGACGCTTCATGTCACTCGTAACGACGGAAGGACCTGGGAAGACCGTCCGGTCACGGACAGCGCCGGCACCCCGGTCCCGGCCGGCACCGGTGCGCTCGTACCCGTTCCCGCCCTGGGCGCGGCCGCGGACCCGGTGCCCTGGGTGTCGGCCGATCCGACGCGCAAGGGCCGCTTCGCCGTCATGGTGCCCCGGGACTCCAGTCTGGAGGTGTACGTCACCGATGACGCCGGCCGGTCCTGGACCGGCCCGGCGGTGATCGCCGCCCCCGCCGCGCAGCGGCCCTGGATGGACTTCGGGCCGGGCGGGCAGCTGGGCGTCATGTGGCGCACCACCACGCTCGACGCCTTCTCCGTCGTCTCCTTCGACCACGGCCGTACGTTCAGCCGCGCTCTGCGGGTCAACGAGACGACTCGGCCCGCCGGCGTCAACGGGCCTCCCGGGGACCGCTGGTCGACCATCACGCTCGACCGGCGCTTTGCGTACGTCGCCTGGTCCGACGGCCGGAGCGGGGAGTTGGACGGCATCCTCGCCAGGGTCCCGCTGAGTGCTTACCGGAGGTGAGGATCTTGTCGTCGGGGGCTGTCCGGCCGTGGTCGGGCAGCCCCCACTGCGTCGGGTCAGGGCCTCGGTGGGTTCGGGTGGACGAGGCCGGTCCGGTAGGCGATGACGACGAGTTGGGCGCGGTCGCGGGCGTGGAGTTTGGCCATGGCGTGGTGGATGTGCGTGCGTACGGTCAGGGGGCTGAGGTACAGCTGCGCGGCGATGTCCGCGTTGGTGAGTCCGTCGGCGGCCAGGGCCATGACTTCGCGTTCGCGGTCGGTGAGGTCGGCCAGGCTCTTCCGGGCCGCGGGGTGGGTGCCGGGCTGGGGGGCGGTGAGGAAGCGGGTGATGAGGTTGCGGGTGGCCTGGGGCGAGAGGAGGGCGTCGCCGGCGGCGATGGTGCGGATGCCTGCGACGAGACCCTCGGCGCCGACGTCCTTGCCCAGGAAGCCGCTGGCTCCGGCGTGCAGGGCCCTGGCGACGTGTTCCTCGGTCTCGAAGGTGGTGAGGATGAGGACGCGGGTGCCCGACAGGGTGGGGTCGGCGCAGATCGTGGAGGTGGCGGTGAGGCCGTCCGTGCCGGGCATGCGGATGTCCATCACGACGATGTCCGGGTGATGGACGCGGGTCAGTGCCACCGCCTCGTCTCCGTCTGCGGCCTCGCCGACCACCTCCATGTCGGGGCGGGAGTCGACGAGGATCCGGAAGGTCTCGCGCAACAGGGCCTGGTCGTCGGCGAGCAGGACGCGGATGGTCATGGGGTGCTGTCCTCGGCGGGCGCGTAGGGGTGGAGGGGGAGTTCGGTGCTGACCTCGAAGCCGCCGGTGGGGCGGTGTCCGGCGTGGAGTCGTCCGCCGATGGACAGGGCTCGTTCGCGCATGCCGATGAGGCCGTAGCCGCCGGCGCCGCTGGTGTCGGGGGTGGCGGCGGGGCCGGGCCCCTGGTCTGTGATCGTGATGGACAGGCGGTCGTGGTGGTACGTGAGGTCCACTTCCGCTGTGCTGGTGTGTGCGTGCTTGGCCACGTTGGCCAGTGCCTCCTGCACGATGCGGTACGCGGTGAGGTCCGCTCCGGGGGAGAGCGGCTGCGGCTGTCCGTGGGTGGTGAGGGTGACGGTGAGTCCGGCGGCCGTGTGCGCGGCGACCAGGCCGGGGAGCTGGGCGAGGCTCGGGGCGGGCTGGGTCGAGTTCTCGGGGGCATCGCTCTGGCGCAGGAGTCCGACGGTGGCCTTCATCTCGCGCAGGGCCGCGGCGGTGGTGTCGCCGAGGGCGTTGACCATCTTCTCGGCCTGGGCGGGGTGGCTGCGGATGAGGAGGGCGGCGGTCGTCGCCTGTGCGTTGGCCAGGGCGAGGTGGTGTGCGGAGACGTCGTGGAGTTCGCGCGCGATGCGCATGCGCTCCTCGGCGACGCGGTGCCGGGCCTCCTCCTCGCGGGTCCGTTCGGCGTGTTCGGCGCGGGCGTGCACCGACTCCAGGTAGGCCCTGCGGAAGCGGGCCGTGGAGCCCAGGGCGGCCGGCAGCAGCAGCCAGGCGACGGGACCGATCACGTTGAGGGCCAGGGAATCCGCGGCGGGCTCGGCGATCAGGGCGGATCCGGCGACGAGGACCACCGCGGCGAGGGTGACGTTCCGGGTCGTGGTGCGTTCGGTGTGCCCGGCGAGGGCGTACAGCGCGACCATGAGGGGTGCCAGCAGCAGGGCGGTCATCACATAGCCGGCCAGGGCCATGCCGGCGGCGCACCCGACGGCGACGGCGGTGACGGGGAGGGGGCGGGTGCGGCGCCACAGCAGCGCGGCGCAGGAGAGGGCGGCCAGCAGCACGCACGGCCACCACTGGGCGGGGGCGGCCATGTCGGAGACGCCGTACATGCTGCCGGGGAAGGCTGCGGCGAACAGCAGCAGGGCGATCGTGGCGTCGACCGTACGGGGGTGATCGCGGGGGTGGCGCTGCCACGGGGTGGTCATCTTGCGTCCTGGTGCTTCCTGTCGGGTGTGCTGACCATGGTGCCCGAGCGGGGAGTGCCCGGCGGAGCGGTGAGCGCTTCGCCGGGTGTGTGGTTCGTCGACTGCGGGCCGGTGAGGGCTTGTCGCGCAGTTCCCCGCGCCCCTAAGGGGCGCACCGCTCAGCGGGCCGGGAGATCCACTCGCTCCGCCTCGTCGATCGATTGAGCCTTTGTCACCGCATCGCGGGTCAAGGCGTGGCCCTCCACGTCCACGTGGGGCACGAGCCGTTCCAGCCAGTGGGGCATCGTCCAGGCACGTTCGCCCAGCAGTGCGAGGACTGCGGGCACGATTGTCATCCGTACGACGAACGCGTCGAACAGTACGGCGACGGCCATGCCGAAGCCGATCATCTTGATGAGTGTCTCGCCGACCCCGATGAACCCGGAGAACACCGAGATCATGATCACCGCGGCGGCGACGACCACGCGGGCGCTGTGGCGGAAGCCGGAGACGATGGCCTGGCCAGGGCGTTCGCCCTGGAGGTGGGCTTCCCGGATGCGGGTGACGAGGAAGACCTCGTAGTCCATGGCCAGGCCGAAGACGATACCGACCATGACGATCGGCATGGTGTTCATGATCGGGCCGGTCCGGTCCACGCCCAGCAGTCCGGCGAGCCATCCCCACTGGAAGACGGCGACGACCGCGCCCAGGGCCGCGAGCACCGACAGCAGGAATCCGAGGGCCGCCTTGAGCGGAACCAGCACCGAGCGGAACACGATCAGGAGCAGCAGGAACGCCAGGCCGACCACGAGCCCGAGGTACGGCACCAGGGCGCCCTGGACCTTCTGGTCGCTGTCGATGTTGCCCGCCGTGCTGCCGCTGACCATGAACGTCGCGTCGGTGGCCTTCTCGATGGCCGGGCGGTCGCCGCGCAGGGTGTGGATCAGGTCGACGGTCCGCTCGTCGGTGGGTGCGGTGGCCGGGGTGGCGGAGAAGACCGCGGTGTCTCCCGCCTTGTTGAAGTTCGCCGCCGAGACCGACACGATCCCCGCTGTCCCGGCGATCTCCCGGGCGGTCGCGGCCACGGCGGCCTTGGGGTCGTCGGTCGTACCGGCGTCCACGACGATGGTCAGCGGACCGTTGAAGCCGGGGCCGAAGCCCTTGGCCAGATCGTCGTACGCGCGGCGCTCGGTCGTCGAGGTCGGCTTGGACTCGTCACCCGCCGTGCCCAGGTGGAGCTTCGCCGCGGGGAGGGCGATCACGCCCAGGGCCGCGACCGCCACCAGCAGGACGGGCAGTGGCCGGCGGACGATCAGGCGGGCCCACCGGCTGCCCGTGTTCGGCTTGTCGGCGTCGGCGTCCGGGCGGGCACCGGCCCGGCGTACCGAGCGCGCCAGGACCGCCCGGGGAAAGATCCCGAGCATGGCCGGGATCAGGGTCACCGCGACCAGTACCGACAGGGCCACGGTGCCGGCCGCGGCCAGTCCCATCTGGGTCAGTGTCGGGATGCCCACGACCGAGAGTCCGGCCAGACCGATCACGACGGTCAGGCCCGCGAACACCACCGACGACCCGGCCGTGCCCACGGCCACGCCCGCCGCGTCCTCGGGGGCGAGGCCCCGGGCGCGTTCCTCCCGGTAGCGGGAGACGATGAACATCGCGTAGTCGATGCCCACGGCCAGCCCCAGCATCAGCGCGAGTGTGCTGGTGGCGCTGGACAGTCCCAGCGCGCTGCTCAGGGCGAGGATGGTCGCGGTGCCGATCCCGACACCGATCAGCGCGGTCAGCAGCGGCAGCCCGGCCGCCGCCAGTGAACCGAAGGTGATGAGCAGGACGACGGCCGCCACCACGACGCCGACCAGCTCGGTCGCACCGCCCGAGGGCTGGGTCGCCAGGACGGAACCGCTGACCTCGACCGTCAGGCCCGCGTCCCGGCCCGCTTCGACGGCCTTCTCCAGGTCCTGCTTCGCGGCGTCACCGACGTCCTTGGCCTTCACCTCGAACGTGACCGACGCGTACGCCGTCGACCCGTCCTCGCTGACCGCGTCCGCCTCGAACGGATCGGCCGCCCGGACTACCTGATCGACCTTGCCGACCCGGCCCACGACCTCGTCGACGACCGAACGGTTCCCCTGGTCGGTGAGCTTCTGCCCGTCCGGCGCCACGAACACGATCTTCGCGCTCGCGCCTTCGGCGCTGCTGCCGACGCTCACGCCCGGGAAGCGCTGCTCGATGAGGTCGAACGCCCGCTGCGACTCCGTACCCGGCATCGAGTAGGAGCCGTCCGGTGCGGCCGGTGCCAGCGCCGACGCCGTTCCGGCGGCGACGAGCACCGCCACCCACATCAACAGGACGCGCCAGCGGCGCCGGAAGGCGAGCCGGCCCAGTCGATCAAGAAAGACAGCCACAGGAGGATCTCCACATCCGAACTCGGGGAACCCTTCCAGGCTGTCCGCGCGGCCCCGGCCCGTCTTCGTGCGGCCGCCGGTAGGCCCCTACTGCATGCGCAGTAGGGGCCTGCTCGGAGACGAGCACGGCGAGCGGGCGCTCGTTCTCCTCCGCGGTGGCCTGCCGCCCCGGCACCGCCACTCCGTACGTGCGCATGAGGGGGCGCAGCCAGAACCGGGGCATCAGCGCGTCCAGTTCGCCGAGCATGGCGTACGTGTCCCGCACCATCGCCGGATCGCCCATGCCGTGGCGGATCAGGTGAGCCAGTACGGCGCACTCCTCCAGGGGCTGCTGCCGCTGCTGGGCCGGCCGCCTCGCGGCCCGCGCGGCACCCTGGTCCTTGTGCACGGCCGCGTGCAGGACGAGGCGGGTCGTCTCGGCCCGGTCGGTGCCCACCCTGCGGGCGACCACCTCGGCCTTCGCCAGGCACTCCGTCAGGACCTCGGGCCTGCCGACGTACGTCGCGACGTCGGCCACCCGCAGCCACAGCAGGTCGGTGCCCGCCAGCACACCGTCCGACTCGGCCCGGCGCACGGCCGCCCGCAGCAGCGACCGCGCCTGTCCGGCCTCTCCCCCGACCAGGTCGCACAACGCCTGCGCGGAATCGAGCAGATGGGGCAGCATCGGCTGCCTGGTACGGGCCAGCGCGAGGAGTTCGCGTGCCCGGGTGAGCCTGCCGCCGCACACCAGCTGGACCGCCGCGTGGTGGTACATCGCGCTCTGGACGGCGTCGCAGGTGTGCACGCCGGTGACCGCGCTCCGGCGGGCCAGGTCCATCGCCTCCCGTGGACGCCCGCGATGGAGGGCGATGAGCATCCGGCTGGGCAGGCCCAGCTGTCCCGGCGTCCGTCCCGTGTCGGCGAGGAGTTGTTCGGCCCGGCGAATCCCGCCCGGCGTCAGCAGCTCGCCGACCCGCGAGTGCACCTCGGCGGCCGTGCCCCCTCCCGCACGGTGGCGGGCGGGCAGGGTGGCCGTGCTGCGGTCCGGCCGGGCCGTGGTCCTGGAGCGTGCCGTCCGCCGCGATCTTCTCCAGGGTGGCGAGGTCGCCCGCCCGGTACAGGGCGGCCAGGTGCGCGAAGCAGACGTCGAGGAGCTGGTCCGGGCGCAGGGTGGCGCGATGGGCCCGCAGGACGAGCCGCAAGGAGTTCAGCCCCTCCTCGGGCCTGCCCTGCGCCAGGCAGATCTTGGCGTGCTGACGAGGGGAGGGGAGGTACGGACGAGGCCGACGGCCCGTGTCTGCTGGGGGTACGCCGCCGGGTCGCCGCGCCGGCCGGGACGGTGACGGTGACCGGCCCCGTCGGGGGCCCGACCGTGATCGAGGTGGAGCTGCCGTGCGTGTGGTGACCTGAGCCGGGGTGTTGTTCGTGCGAGCACGGCCGTGGTCAGCCGTGCAGTGAGCGGTACGCCGCGACCGCACCGGGGTGCAGGGCGATGCCGCCCGTGCCGATCAGGCTGCCGACGTCGAGGAACTGGGTGCCGACGGCGTTGTCGGGGACGAGGGCGGTGGCGCGGAGGACCAGCAGGCGGGTCAGCGCGTCGGCGACGGCGCGGGGCAGGTCGGGGCGGCACACCAGCAGGTTGGACACGCCGATGGTGGCGACTCCGCCCGCTGTCCGGTACGCGCTCTGCGGCAAGGACACCTCCTCCAGACCGGAGCCGGCCAGGCCGTCGCGGCCACCGAGCCCGGGCAGCAGGCCGGCCAGCGGCAGGAACCGCAGGCCGGGGCGGTCGTCGAGGCCGGAGAGGGCGGGCAGGGGCACACCGCCCGCGACCAGCAGGGCATCGACCGAACCCGCCCGCATCGCGTCGGCCGCGTCGGCCAGCGGGAGGTGCCGTACGAGGACGTCGGCGCCGGGGGAAAGGCCGGCGGCATGCAGGATCCGTTCGCCGAGTACGGCCGCGCCGGATCCGATCGCGCCGAGCGAGACGGTGCGACCGGTCAGGCCGGACACCGCGCGCACGGGCGAGTCGGCGCGGACGACGAACTGGAGGTAGGTCTCGTACACCCGGCCGATCGCCCGGAGGGGAACCGGGCGTGGGAAGAGGGCGGTGCCCTGGGCCGCCCGCGCGGTGTCGGTGAGGACCAGGGCGAGATCGGCGCGACGGTCACGCAGCAGCTCGATGTTGGCGACACTGCCCGCGGTGGTGCGGACACGGCAGCGCAGACGGGGATACGCCGCCTCGAGTTCCGCTGCGAGGAGGCGGCCGAAAGCCTCGTAGAACGCCGTGGGTTCGCCGGTCGCGAAGCGCAGGACGCCACTCGGCCCGGGACGCTGCCGTGAGACGTCACCCGTGAGCGCACCACCGAGCACGGCGACAGCTGCCGAGCCGAGGGCGGCGTGGAGAACGGTGCGGCGGCCGACGGGACGGGGACGGGGACGCGGATGGATCATCGCGCACCGCCGTGCGGGTCCCAGGGGGGCGTGGTCTCGCCAGAACCGGAATCGGAACGGGAACCGGAACCGCCTGCGACCCGCCCGGCCACCGCCCGGCAAGTCCCGACGTGACCGCTCACCACCCGCCCCCACCCCCGTCGCCCTCGCCGGCGTCCGCCCCGTCGGTCACCGCGCGGGGCACAACCGCCCTCGCCCGCAGCCCCCGTGGTCTCGCCGGGCCCAGTTCCAGTCGGCCTTCCCGTCCCGCCAGCAGTTGTTCGGCGATGGCCAGGCCCAGGCCCGTACCCGCCGTGCCGTTGTGTCGTTGGCGGCCCGAGCGCCAGAATCTCGTGGTGGCCAGGGCGAGTTCCTCCGTGCCGAGGCCGGGGCCGTCGTCCGTCACCGTGAGGACGGTGTGGGGGCCTTCGGTGGTGCAGCGGAGAGTGATCTCGGCGCCCGAGCCCGCGTACTTGATGGCGTTGTCCAGCAGGATCTCCGTGATCTGGGCGAGTTCGCGGTCCGTGCAGGCGGCCGGAGCCGGGGCCGGAGCGGCCTGAAGGGTCAGGCGGGATCCGGCGCGGTGGGCTACCGGCTCCCACAGGCGGTACTGGGCGACCGCCACCGCCGCCGCGTCGCAGCGGGCGTCCGAGCCGTCGGTCACCGTCAGCTCACCGGCCCGGTGTTCGGCGGCGGCGAGGGCCAGCATGTCGTCGAGGAGGGTCTCCAGGCGGTCCAGCTCGGTGGTGACCCCGGTGTACGTGCGGTCGGCGGACGCGGGAAGGTGGGTGTGCAGCGCGTCGACCCGGAGCCTGAGCGCCGCCATGGGGTTGCGCATCTGGTGGGACGTGTCGGCGACGAGCCTGCGCTGCTGCTCCAGGGCCGCCGTGACCGTACGGGCCATACGGTTGAAGCCGGTCGCGAGCTGGCGCAGTTCGGGCGGACCGCCGGCCCGGGTCTGCTCCGGCGGGAGACCGGCCGCGAGTTGCCCGACCGCTCGGTCGAGGCGGCGCAGCGGGCTGACCACCCATCCCGTCGCGGCCCGGGCGAGGACCGTACAGGCGACGGCGACCAGAGCCGTACCGGCGAGGACGAGTGACCAGCGGCGGGTGATGTCGTCCGCCGCGGTGCCCACCGAGGCCCGCAGTACGACCGCCCCGGAGACCCGGGTGCCCGTGCCGGCCGGCTCGGCGAACATCCGGGACCCCCGTGACCAGGGACGCAGCGCGCCCCCGGGATGCTCGGCCTGGTTGCGCAGCGCCGCGTCGAGCAGCCGGGCCACGGCGGGATCGGCGGCCCGCATACCGCCGGTCTGGACGACCGGGCTGCGGTGGATGTCGGTGACGACGAGGGGTTCCCCGTACAGCTGGGTGTAGCGCCGCGCCTCGGCGGCGACGGCCGAGGTGTCGCCGGTCGCCGCGGCCTGGTCCATGAGGGACGCGAAGCGGTCGAGGTCGGCGCTGCGGGCGAGGACCAGCTGCTGGGTGCGGTCGGATGCGGTGAACAGCAGCAACGGTACGGCGAACGCGGCCACCGCGATCACGACGAACAGCAGGAGCGCGGCCTGGACCCGGGTGCGCACGCCTCGGCCTCTCAGCTTCCGTGGTCCCCGAAGCGGTAGCCGAAGCCCCGGATCGTGGTGAGCAGTTCGGGGCGGCGCAGTTTGGCGCGCACCTGGGTGAGGTGGACGTCCAGGGAGCGGGACACGGTGTGGGAGGCGTCGCCCCACACCTCGTCCAGGAGCTGCTCGCGGCTGACGGCGGTGCCCGCCCGTCCGGCCAGCACGGCGAGGATGGCGAACTCCTTGGCGGTCAGCTCGATCTCGGCCCCGCCGACCAGGACCCGGCGGGCGTCGAGGTCCACCTCGACATCGCCGGCGCGGACCGTCCGTACGGCGGAAGCGGCCTTGGCCGCGCGCCGCCGGGTGACGGCGTCGATCCGGGCGAGCAGCTCGGCGAGACGGACCGGCTTGACGAGGTAGTCGTCGGCGCCGAGCCGCAGCCCGCGTACGACCGAGCGCTCGTCGCCGCGCGCGGTGAGGACCACCACCGACATGTCGCTCACGGCCCGCAGGGTGCGCAGCACGTCGAGACCGTCGGTGTCGGGCAGGCCCAGGTCGAGAAGCAGCAGGTCGGAGCTGCGGTGGTAGGTCAGCACATCCCTGCCGTAGCGAACGCGTCTGGTGACGTGACCATGGTCGTACAGGACCTCGACGAGCGCCGCGGCCACGCCGTCGTCGTCCTCGGCCAGCAGTATCTGCACCCGTCCCGCCTCCTTTCCTCCTTTTCGGCCACGGTTCGCAGCCGAATGTAGACCACACCGGCCGTGCCCCCGCCGGAGTGTTAAGGGGAGGTTAGTTCTGCGTTCGGCCCTCTCGTCCGCGGGTGCGGGCGGAGCCAGGCTGCACGGCATCCCGCAGCCTGAGAAGGACGCCGTAATGATCATTGACTGTCACGGTCACTACACGACCGCCCCGCCGGCCCTGGAGGCATGGCGAAACCGGCAGATCGCCTCCCTCGCCGACCCGTCGGCCGCCCCCGCCCCCGTCCGCGCGGATCTGCGCATCGGCGACGACGAACTGCGCGAGACCATCGAGCCGAACCAGTTGCGGCTGATGGACGAACGCCGCATCGACGTGACGGTCTTCTCGCCCCGCGCGTCGTTCATGGCCCATCACATCGGGGACTTCGGCACCTCGGCCGCCTGGGCGGCCATCTGCAACGAACTCTGCTTCCGGGTCAGCCAGTTGTACCCGGAGCGCTTCGTACCCGCCGCGATGCTTCCGCAGTCGCCCGGCGTCGACCCCGCCACCTGCGTCCCCGAACTCACCCGCTGTGTGGAGGAGTTCGGTGCCGTGGCGGTGAACCTGAACCCCGATCCCTCGGGTGGTCACTGGACCGCGCCGCCGCTCACCGACCGCTCGTGGTACCCCCTCTACGAGAAGCTGGTGGAGTACGACATCCCGGCGATGGTCCATGTCAGTACGAGCATCAACCCCGCCTTCCACACCACCGGTGCGCACTATCTCAACGCCGACACCACGGCGTTCATGCAGCTGGTCCAGGGCGACCTGTTCGCCGACTTCCCGGCCCTGCGCTTCGTCATCCCGCACGGCGGCGGTGCGGTGCCGTACCACTGGGGCCGGTTCCGCGGGCTCGCGATGGCGCTCGGCAGGCCCCCGCTGGAGCAACACGTCCTGGGCAACGTCTACTTCGACACCTGCGTCTACCACCAGCCCGGCTCGGACCTCCTGTACGAGGTGATCCCGGCCCGCAACATCCTGTTCGCCTCGGAGATGATCGGCGCGGTCCGCGACATCGACCCGTGCACCGGCCACCACTTCGACGACACGCGCCGCTACGCCGAGGCGGCGAAGCTCCCCCCGGACGACCTGGCGGCAATCCAGGAGCACAACGCCCGCGCGGTGTACCCCCGCCTGGACGCCCTGCTGAAGCGCCAGGGCCGGTGAACCGCATGGACACCGTCTCCCACAAGAGTCCCGACTGGCTGGACTGGTACGAGAACCCGTCCAGGCCAACCCTCCAGCTGCCGCCGGGGACCGTCGACGCGCACTGTCATGTCTTCGGCCCGCAGGCCGAGTTCCCCTTCGCGCCGGAACGGAAGTACACGCCCTGCGACGGCGGCAAGGACGAACTGTTCGCGCTCCGCGACCACTTGGGCGTCGCCCGGAACGTCATCGTGCAGGCCACCTGCCACGGCGCGGACAACAGCGCCATGGTCGACGCCGTCCGGTCGGCCGACGGCAGGGCGCGCGGCATCGCGACCGTCCGCCCGGACATCGGCGAGGGCGAGTTGCTCGCACTCGACGCGGCGGGCGTACGCGGGGTGCGTTTCAACTTCGTACGGCGTCTGGTCGACGCCTCGCCCGAGGACGACCTGCGCACGATCGCGAGGAAGGTCGCCCCGCTGGGCTGGCACGTCGTCCTGTACTTCGAGAGCGCCGACCTGCCCGAACTGGAGGGATTCTTCGGGTCGTTGCCCGTTCCGCTGGTGGTGGATCACATGGGCCGACCGGACGTGACCCGGCCGGTGGACGGGCCGGAGTTCACCCGCTTCCTGCGCTTCGTCGATGCCAACGACGTGTGGGTGAAGGTGAGTTGCCCCGAGCGCCTCAGCGTGACCGGGCCCGCCGCCCTGGACGGCGAACAGCACGCATACACCGACGTCGTCCCCTTCGCCCGCCGCGTCGTCGGGGAGTTCCCCGACCGGGTCCTGTGGGGCACCGACTGGCCCCACCCCAACCTGACCACCCACATGCCGGACGACGGCCTCCTCGTCGACCACCTGCCGCAGGTCGCGGTCACCGACGAGCAGCGGCACAAGCTCCTGGTCGCCAACCCGATGGGCCTGTACTGGCCCGGCGAGGACTTCTGACATGGAACACGCAAACGCGCTGAACCGGCTGGACCGGCTTCCGGTCTCCCGGTTCCACAAAGTCACCCTGCTCGCCGTCGCGTTCGCCTACTTCTTCGAGTTCGCGGACATCAACAGCTTCGCCACCACCGCGCCGAAACTGATCAGGCTGTGGGGCATCACGGTCGACCAGATCGCCTACGTCACCTCGCTCTCGTTCGTCGGCATGTTCGTCGGGGCGATCGTCGCCGGGTCCCTCTCCGACCGGTGGGGCCGCAAGCGGGCCCTGCTCTGGACGACGCTGTTCTTCGGCGTCTTCTCGTTCGCGGCGGCGTTCTCCTGGGACCTCGTGTCGCTCGGCGTGTTCCGCGTCCTGACCTCGGCGGGCCTGTCGGCGATGACCGTCGTGGGGGTCGTCTACATCAACGAGATGTATCCGTCGGCGATCCGCGGCAAGTTCCAGGCGTACGCCATCGTCATCGGCATCTGCGGCACGCCCGTCACCAACCTCATCGCCAGCGCGGTCGTCCCGCTCAACGACTGGTCGTGGCGGCTGGTCTACGTCTGGGGCTCGCTGGGCATCCTGCTCGTCCTGTTCACCCGGCACCTCAAGGAGTCACCCCGCTGGCTGGAGAGCAGGGGCGAACACACCGAGGCGGACGCGGTCCTGCGGGAGATCGAGGCGAGCGTGGCTGCGGAGAAGGGGCCTCTCCCCGAGCCCGCGCCCCCGGTCGCCGAGACCCCGTCGACGAAGGCGCCCCTGCGCCTGCTCCTCCAGAAGAAGTACCTGTACCCGACGCTGCTGCTGACGGTGCTGTGGATGACGCAGACCATCGGCTTCTTCGGCTACTCCAGCTGGGCGCCCACCCTGCTGGCCAAGGAGGGCTTCAGCATCGAGAAGTCCGTCTTCTACGTGGCTCTGACCACGGTCGGCGCACCGCTCGGCTGCTATCTGGCGTCCCTGGTCACCGACCGGTTCGAGCGCAAGTGGTGCCTGGTCGCGTTCGGCACGGTGATCGCGGGCTGCGGCCTGCTGTACGGGCTCACCTTCAACCCGGTCCTCATCATCGTGTTCGGCTTCCTGGTGAACCTCTTCGAACGCGGCTACACGGCCCTCGCCTACGCCTACTCCCCCGAGCTGTTCGACACGCGCGGGCGCTCCCTGGGAACGAGCGTCTCCTACGGCCTCGGCCGCCTGTCGAACGCCGCCGGTCCGCTGATCGTCGCGGCGCTCTACAACGGCCACGGCTACCGGAGCGTCTTCTACTTCATCGCCGGCACCTGGTTGCTCGGCGCGATCGTCCTGGCCGCCTTCGGCACCCGGACCCGCTCGACACGCCTCGCCGAGGCGGAGCGGCAACACATCCCCCGTGAGGTGAAAAAAATAGGGACCGGCAGCAGGCAAGCAGCGGGCAATGGGTGACGATAATGTGCACCGTCCCTCGTACGGTCCAGAGGTGCAGGAGGTCGCGGTATGCACCGCTCGCCCGACCAGGGCCAGGATGTGCTGAAGTTCCGGACGACGGATGTGGACAAGGCTCGGCAGGTCCTCCAGGAACGCTTCTACGCCAACTTCATCGACGTGCCCGACGGCAACGCCGAGTTCACGGCCCGGTACGACATCGCCGCACTCGGTCCGCTCACACTCGGCCGGCTCTCCTTCGGCGCGGAGGTACGCATCCGGTTCGGGGAACTCGGCTCTTACCACGTGGACATCCCCCTGGGCGGCCACCTGGCCTGGCGTCAAGGAAGGCACACCCATGCGGTGGCGACCACCGCGAACGCCGCCGTCTTCCAGCCGCACGGCGACACGGCCCTGGATCGAGTGAGCACCGACTGCTCCATGCTGGCCGTGAAGATCGACCCCAAGGCCCTCAACGATCAACTCGAACGCCTTCTCGGCCGACCGCTGCGCACCCCCGTCGTCCTCACGCCCGAACTCGACGTCGCGCACGGCGCGGGCCTGAGCTGGGTACGGATGATCCGCGCGGTGTTCGACGAGATGCGGGTCGGCGGGCTGCTCACCCGGCCGATGGTCGCCCGCCCGCTCCAGGAGGCCCTGCTGACCGGGCTCCTCCTCGCCACCGGCCACCGCTACCGCGACGAGCTCGACCGGCCAAAACCCGCCCTGCGCCCGGGCCCCGTCAAGCGTGCTGTCGAGGCCATGCACAGCATGCCGCAACACCCGTTCACGGTAGGAGAGTTGGCCGTGCTCGCCGGGGTGAGCGTGCGGCGACTCCAAGAAGCCTTCCAACAGTACGTCGGCATGACCCCGCTGGCCTACCTCACCGACCTCCGCCTCACCCACGCCCACGACGAGCTGCGCCGCGGCACACCGGGCGAAGTGAACGTGAGCGAGGTCGCCCATCGTTGGAGCTTCGACCACCTGGGCCGCTTCGCGTCCCGCTACCGGGCGCGCTTCGGCGAGCTGCCCTCGCAGACACTGCGTTCCGGGTGACCACGGCCCACACCATCGCCCCGCGTTGTGCGGACAATGGTCGCGCTCAGTGGATCGTGCGCGACGGCCACCACGCCCTAGATTCATGGTGTTCGCGCGTCCGCCTCTTCGGTCCGCCGCGCGGACATCGGCCGGCCCGTCTCCACCCCTTCGGGCCGGTCACCGCCCGTCGGCGCCCCCCAACAGCCGCGGGCGGGTCGGCAGCGCACATGCGGTCTGGACGCCGCCGCGGTGTACTGCTCGACACCGGTCAAGGTCCGGGCCGGGGTCGGCGCCGGCCCGGATCTTGACCGTACCGAAGACACACCGATGAGGCGGCGGTGCGTGGTGAGATTCGCACAGGGGAAGCTCTCGGCCTGCCGTTCCCCGAAGAACGCGATGCTCACCCCCGTGCAAGCCGCCACATCCTTCTGCGAGTTGATGGCCACGGGCTTCCGCCAGAATGCGGCGCGATCCGGCTTCCACCTCGGCAGGACGTACGCCGGCCGAGAACAGCTCCTGCTCCCGGATCTCCCAGTCCTGCGGGGCCTTCTTGGCCAAGGAGGGTTGTCGCGGTATCAGCGCGCCCGTCAGAGCGGACAACCTCAGGGCGTCCAGGACCGAGTCGGCTTCGGCGACGCGCGGGGCGCCGATGGCCACGCCGAAGACGCGGAAGCCCAGCCGGTGCTTGGCCTCGTTCCAGCCGCGCATGCGGGCGGCGTCGTTGAACTCCTCCTCCAGCAGTTCGCCGGCCACTGACAGCGGCCTCCGGTAGCTGGTGCCGCCGCCGAGGAAGGTCTCCGCGAAGTCGAGGACCTGGGCGATGCCGACGAAGTCGCGCCCCGCGTAACGGGCCTGGTCGAGGAGCGCCAGGGCACACGCCTCCAGAGGCTGTCCGACCGCGCAAGCGCCGTCGCTTCCCAAGCTGGGGGTGCGAGTTCGGCTCTCGTCACCCGCTCCAATGCGAACCCCCAGGTGATTGACCCCGGGGGTTGTTTGTCGTCCAGTCCAATTCGGGGGTGGCGTCCCTCCGCGTGCCCTGAGTGCAGATGGGGCGCCCTGTGAAGTACGGGTGACACTTCGCGCTCGAATGGGTAGGCCCGAGGATCCACTCGGCGCCACGCAGCTCGTCCGGGCTCGCATGATCGAGGCGTTTGGCAGCGAACCTGGTCGTTATCGGCGAAGGACCGGCGCGTGCTCGTCGTCCAGGGGCTGTGAGGTGCAGAGCAGCGCCAGGCGGGCGGCGTCCGTGCTGTCGGGCTCGGCGGTGCCGACGAGCAGGGTCTGGCCCGGCGCGTCCTGTACCTCGAACGTCTGGTAAGCAAGCGTCATCCGGCCTGCCGTGGGGTGGTGGAAGGTCTTGAACCGGCTGCCCAGTCGGCCGACCTCCTGGCGCCCCCACAGTTCCGTGAACTCTTCGCTCTCGGTGCGGAGTTCGTCGATCAGGGCCGCGATCTGCGGATCGTGACGCTCGTGGCCGTAGGCGAGCCGCAGCGCGGCCACGGTGTCCCGCGCCGTGACGTCCCACTCCACGAACAGGGTGCGTGCGGCAGGGTCGCTGAAGAGGGAGCGGACCATGTGGCGCGGGTCCGTCAGCGGGGACAACAGCGCGGTGGCCGGCGCGTTCGACGCGAGAACGTCCAGACGGCGGTTGACGACATAGGCGACCGCTGCGGGGAACGCGTCCATCAGCCGCTGCAGCTGGGGGGCCACCTGCTCCCCGGCGATGTCGGGGGCCTCGTTCTTCGGTACCAGTCCGGCCAGGCGGTAGGCGTGCCAGCAGGCGTCGGAGTCCAGGCGCAGGGCGTGCGCGAGGGCGTCGATGACCTGGCCGGAGGGGTGTCGTTCGCGGCCCTGTTCCAGACGGGCGTAGTAGTCGGCGCTGACCCCGGCCAGCACGGCGACCTCCTCGCGCCGCAGCCCGCTGACACGGCGGCCCGTGGAGCGGGGAAGTCCCACGTCCTGCGGGCCGAGGCGGGAGCGACGCACCCGCAGGAATTCCCCCAGTTCGTTGGCGCTCATACCCAAAAGCCTACGCCGGTGCTTCCTAGGAGTGCGGCACCCAGGAAGAGCCCTCCTGCCGCATGCGCAAGATCCGGTTCATGCTGGCGGAACCGGACGGTCCGCCGTAGAGGCCGCCGACCTGACGAAGGAACGAGCATGACGTACCCGCCCACCACGGCCGCCCCGAAGGTCGTCCTGATCACCGGGGCCAGCAGTGGCATCGGCGAGGCCACCGCCCGACGACTGGCCGCAGCCGGCCATCACGTGGTTCTGGGCGCCCGCCGCGCCGATCGCCTGGCCGCCCTCGCCAAGGAGATCGAAGCCGGTGGCGGCAGCGCCCTGCCGCACAACCTGGACGTGACCGACCCGCTCAGCATGCGCTCCTTCGTCGCGGCGGCCCAGGACCGGTACGGCAACGTCGACGTCCTGGTCAACAACGCCGGAGTGATGCCCCTCTCCCGCCTGGACGCGCTGCGCACCGACGAGTGGGACCGCATGATCGACGTCAACCTGCGCGGAGTCCTGCACGGCATCGCCGCCGTTCTGCCGATCATGACTGCCCAGGGCGCCGGCCACATCGTGAACATCGCCTCCGTGTCAGGGCTGCGGGTCGACCCGACCGCCGCCGTCTACAGCGCCACCAAGCACGCGGTCCGCGCGCTGTCGGAGGGCCTGCGCCAGGAGAGCCGGGAGCTCCGGGTCACCGTGATCAGCCCCGGCCTGACCCGAAGCGAGCTGACCGACACCATCGGCGACCAGGACACCAAGGACGCGGTCACCGGCCAGATGGGCATTGCCATCCCCGCCGCCGCGATCGGCGAAGCGATCCACTACGCCATCACCCAGCCCGCCGAGGTGGACGTGAACGAACTCGTCGTCCGCCCCACCGCCCAAGGATGAGCCGTACGGATCCCGGTACAGAAAGGCAGCTGTCATGGTGACGGAAGAGCAGGTACGCGCCTGGGTCGAGGGGTATCTGAGTGCCTGGACCAGCAACAGCGAGAAGGACATCGCCGCACTGTTCACCCCGCAGGCCGAGTACCACGAGTGGCCCTACGAGACGGACTGGATCGGCCGCGACGCCATCGTCGAAGGCTGGCAGAGCCGCGCAGCCTGGCAGGAGGGCGGCTGGGAGTTCGAATGGTCCGTCCTCGCCCTCAACGGCGACACCGCAGCCATCGAAGGCACCGGCCGCTACAAGCAGTTGGGCACCTTCGCCAACCTCTGGACCGTGACGTTCGACAAGAAGGGCCGCTGCACCGTGTTCCGTATGTGGAACAACCAGATCTGACGCGCGGGCGCGCACGCTCACAGTTCACGGAGGGCGGGCAGCAGTTTCCGCTCGGCCCATTCCAGGTACGGCTCCTGGTGGTCGCCGCCGATCTGGACGAGCGCGACCTCGGTGAACCCGGCGTCGACGTAAGGCCGTACGGCGTCCACGACCGCCTCCACGTCGTCTCCGCAGGGAATGGACTCCGCCACGTCCTCGGGCCGTACGAACTGGGTGGCACCCGAGAACGCGGCGGGTCCGGGCAGTTCGGAGTTGACCGGCCAGCCGCCGCCGAACCAGCGGAACTGGTCGTGGGCACGGGCGATCGCCGCGTCGCGGTCGGTGTCGTAACAGACCGGCAGCTGGCCGACCTTGGGCCTGCCCGCGCCGCCGTGCCGGTCGAACGCGGAGATCAGCTCCGGCCTGGGTTCCGTCGCGATCAGCAAGTCGGCCGCGTGACCGGCGAGTTCGCACGAGCGGTCGCCCGAGACGGCGACACCGATCGGCGGAGCGGTGTCGGGCAGATCCCACAACTTGGCGTTCTCGACGTCGAAATGGACGCCGTGGTGGTTGACGTTCTCCCCCGCGAAGAGTGCGCGGATGATCTCCACGGCCTCCTCCAGCCGCTCAAGCCGGACGTGCGCGGCCGGCCAACCGCCGCCCACCACATGCTCGTTGAGGTTCTCCCCGGAGCCGAGTCCCAGACGGAAGCGGCCCTCGGAGAGCAGTTGCACGGTGGCTGCCTTCTGGGCGACGACCGCCGGGTGGTAGCGGGTCGTCGGGCAGGTCACGTACGTCATCAGCGGGATGCGTTCGGTGGCCTGCGCGGCGGCACCGAGCACGCTCCACGCGTAGGAGGCGTGCCCCTGGGACTCCAGCCAGGGGAAGTAGTGGTCGGACGTGACCGAGAAGTCGAAGCCGGCGCGCTCGGCACCGACCACATGCCCGACCAGCTCCCGCGGTCCGGCCTGCTCGGTCATCATCGTGTACCCGATCTGCACCATGCCGCTCGTCTCCTCTGTCCTTCGTCCTTGTACGCCTGTCCTCGTACGCCTCGAACGGGCGTGGGTGGATGGGTGGATGGGTGTCGTCCGTCCGCGACCGCACGGCGCGTCGTGAGCCGGCCGGGGTACGGAACCGTTGAACGCTTGGCCGACATCCGATCCTGAGGCGGGAGCCGAAACCGTGACCGATCTCGATCCCTTCACCGATCTGCTCGACTACCCGATGTACGTCGTGACCGCGCAGGCCGGCGGGGAAAGAGCCGGCTGCCTGGTCGGATTCGCCTCACAGTGCTCGATTCGGCCCGCCCGGTTCATGGTCTGGCTGTCCAAGGCCAACCGGACGTACCGGGTGGCCGAGCACGCCGAACGACTCGCGGTCCATCTTCTCCGCCGGGACCAGGACCGCTCGGCCCGGCTCTTCGGCGGCGAGACCGGCGACCGCACCGACAAGTTCACCGACGTCCCGTGGCATCCAGGACCTGGCGGAACCCTGATCCTCGACGAGGCCGCCGCCTGGTTCGTCGGTCGCGTGGAGGACCGGATCGACGGCGGCGACCACGTCGGTTTCCTGCTCGCTCCGGAGGCGGCGGAACGTCTCACGGGCAGCCGCACCCCCGTACTGACGCTCGACGACACCCATGACATCGCCCCGGGCCACCCCGCGAACTGAGCGCCGCCCCTTCCCGGCCCGACCCGGTCGCCCGCGGCGTATCACCGGGGGCGGGGAGCATCGGTCAGGAGTTGTCTCCGTCCGGGGGATGGGGCTCGTCGTCTTCCTCGGCCTTCTCCCGGACATCCTGCGGTGTGGGTGTGATGACGTTCCGCTCCTCTGCGGACCGTTCGCGCGTCTCCTCGTCGACCGGAGGTGTGTCGTCGTCACCGGGGGTCTTCATGGGGTTCCCCTCGCTCGGGTTTCGGGTTTCGGGCTGTGTCGCTCGACGTGGACGCGGCTGACGGGTTCTCGGGTTCTATGCCTTGTGCTGCATGGTTCGGCGCGCGGGGTTGCCCTGTTCCGCCGCCTTCGGGTCCTTTTCGTGGGACTTCGCCCGCACGCCGTCGGCGATGCGCTTGCCGGTCGATTCGTCGATCTTCGACCAGTACGCGAAGGCGCGTTCGAGGACGGGCTCGCTCACCCCGTTGAGGAGATGGCCTACGACGTTGTCGACCAGGCGGTCACGGGCCGCGTCGTCCATGACCTCGCGCACCAGGGTGCCCGGCTGCCCCCAGTCGTCGTCCTCCGGGTGGGACACGTACGCGGCACGGGTGATCTCGCCGTCCGCTGCCCAGCCGGGCGGGGTTCCGTACCGTGCCGTGTCGGCGGCCGGACCGCCCTTGGAGTTCGGGGCGTACACGGGGTCCGCCGTCTTGCGGTAGGCCATCGCGCCGTCCTTGGAGTACGTGTGGACGTCGACGACGGGAGCGTTGACGGGAAGCTGCTGGTAGTTGGCGCCGATCCGGTGGCGATGCGCGTCCGCGTACGAGAACAGGCGGGCCAGCAGCATCCGGTCCGGACTCGGCCCGATGCCGGGGACCAGGTTGTTCGGCTGGAAGGCCGCCTGCTCGATCTCGGCGTGGTTGTCCGTCGGGTTGCGGTCGAGCGTCATACGGCCGACCGGGATGAGCGGGTAGTCAGCGTGCGGCCACACCTTGGTGAGGTCGAACGGGTTGAACCGGTAGCTCGCGGCGTCCTCGTACGGCATGACCTGCACGTGAAGGGTCCAGCTGGGCCAGGCCCCGTCACGGATGTGCTCGAAGAGGTCACGCGTGTGGTAGTCCGTGTCGACGGCGACCATCTGGTCGGCCTCGTGCTGGGTGAAGAACTCGATGCCCTGGTCGGTCTTGAAGTGGTACTTCACCCAGAACCGCTCGCCGGCGGCGTTGATCCACATGTACGTGTGCGACGAGTACCCGTTCATGTGACGCCACGTACGCGGAATTCCACGGTCTCCCATCAGCCAGGTGACCTGGTGGGCGGATTCCGGAGAAAGCGTCCAGAAGTCCCACTGCATGTCGTGGTCGCGCAGGTTGTTGTCCGCGCGGCGCTTCTGGGACCGGATGAAGTGCTGGAATTTCATCGGATCCTTGATGAAGAAGACCGGCGTGTTATTGCCGACCATGTCGTAATTGCCCTCGCTGGTGTAGAGCTTCACCGCGAAACCACGCGGGTCACGCCAGGTGTCCGGGCTGCCACGCTCCCCCGCCACGGTCGAGAACCGGATGACCAGGTCGGTGCGCGTGCCCGGCTGGAACACGGCCGCCTTGGTGTAGGCACTCACGTCGTGGCTCACTTCGAAGTGACCGAAGGCGCCGCTCCCTTTCGCATGCGGCTGGCGCTCGGGAATTCGCTCCCGGTTGAACTGCGCCATCTGCTCGATCAGGTAGGCGTCCTGCAGAAGGACCGGCCCCCCGGGTCCGACGGTCAGTGAGTGTTCGTCGCTCTCCGCCGGAGCGCCCGAGTCGGTTGTGGTGGCGGGGCGGATCTCTGTCATGACACTCCTTCTGCCGACTGTCGACGGGTTTCACAGGCGTCGCGCGGGACAGGCATACGCCGGAACACACCGCGCATCGGGCCGACACGTCGACTTCGGTGCCGCCGGCCCTCACGAGGCCCACCAGCCGCGTGACCCCGAGCACCCGCGTCAAACATCGTCCGGGCGACAAATCAGCTTGAGCCGCGTCAAACCTACTTTTTGCGATCCGGCGTCTCGCCCGCCCTGTTCGTGACCCCGACGTCCAGCAGCGCCTCGTCCGGCGTGCCGAGAAACTGGAGGGAGTTCTTGTCGAAGACCCAGACCGTGTGGCCGTCGTCGTGCTCCTTGAAGGTCAGGCCTATGCCGGAGCGGCCGGTGTAGTCCTTGGTGTCGGTGACGAGCGAGACGCCCGGGATCTTCGCGGCGGCGCGGTAGAGCGCGGCGTCCAGCTCGGGGAGGAGGGTGGCGTCGGGCAGCAGGTCGCCGATCTTCTCCAGCGCCGCGCTCTCCCTGGTCTGCCCCTCGCCCTTCGTGCCGGCGTAGATCTTCTCCAGGAGCGAATCGGGGTCGGTGGGCAGCGCCTGAAGCTCACGGAACGTGGCGACGTTCGGGTCGGGGGTCAGCCTCATGTCGTGAGTGCCCTTGGAGTACGAGGAGAACGGGTCCCGGGGGCGGAACGTCGGACCCACCAGCACCGTGACCCGGCGCAGTCCCGCGCGCTTGCCGTCGACGGCGGTCCAGCTCGCCTCGCGCAGGACCCGGATGTCGTTCTCCGATTCCGAGAACCTCATGGAGCCCTGGGTGCGGACATAGATGTACTGGTCGTCCCTGACGGGCACGGCCTCCTTCGCGGCGGCGACCTCGGCGATGCGATGAAGGAGGTCCACCGCGTCCGCATCGGTCGTGGCGGGCTTGGAACCGGCTGTGCCGACCAGGACCGCGGCTATGATCGCTGCCGCCGTGGCCAGGGGTACGGCGATGGCGGCGAACCTGCGGCGGGGGGCGCGCGCTCGTCGGGCGGGGGCCGTCGCGTTGTTCTGGAGTTCCGGGATCTCCGGGATCTCCGGGATCTCCGGGATCTCCGGGATCTCCGGGATCTCCGGGGCTTGCTCGGTGAGTTGTCTCATCAGATGGTCCTTCAGCAGGTCATGGCGGTCGCTCGTCAGGACCGGCTCGCCCGGGCTCGGCAGCAGCCTGGCCAGTTCCTCGCGCTCTTCGGGGTTCATCGGTGCTTCTCCTGAGTCGACCGGGCCGTTTCGGGACGGCCACCCGGTACCTGTCCGGTGCGGGGGCCGCGTCCCGGCCTTTTCTGCTGAGACTGAGGTGGAACATCCGGTGTCGCTGCGGTAGTTGGCTCCCCCGGGTGCTTGGCCGGCTTCCCGGCGGACGTGCGCCGGGCCACCAACTCCGCCTCCGACAACGCCCGTAGCCGCTGCCTCGCCCGGGCGAGCCGCGACCGTACGGTGCTCGCCGGCACTCCGAGGGCCTCGCCTGCGGCGGCGTAGCTCAGCCCCGACCAGACGCACAGGGCGAACACCTCACGCTCGGCTCTGCGCAGCCGGCCGAGTGCGGTCTGCGCGGCGGCGAGCCGCTCGGCCCTTTCCATACGCCCGACGACGTCGTCGGCGAAGTCGGGCAGGGTGTCACGGTCCGCCGGACGACCGGGGAGCCGGGCGAGCGCGGCGCTGTGCCGACGGGCGGCGCGGCGCGTGTTGCGCAGAACGTTGGTGGCGATGCCGTACAGCCAGGGGCGCAGTCCGTCGCCGTCGGGCATGTCGGCGACTTCGGGCACGTCGGCGGCCTCGGGCAGGGTCGCGGTTCCGGGCAAGGCCGTGGCTTCGGGCAGAGCCGCGGTTCCCGGCACAGCCCCGGCTTCAGGCACGGCCGCGGCTTCAGGCACGTCGGCGGCTTCAGGCAGGACCGCGGTTCCCGGCACAGCCGCCGCTTCAGGCCCGGCCGCGGCTTCAGGTCTCAGTTTCTCCCTCAGCCGCCAGGCTTCCAGGAAGGTCAGGGACACCACGTCCTCCGCGGTGCCCCGGTCCGCCGACAGGCGGGCGGCGTGACCGTAGACGGCCCGGGCATGCGCGGCGAACAGTTCGGCGAAGGCTTCCGGATCGCCGGCGCGTATCCGGTCACGCAGGGAAAGTTCCACAACCTGCCCTGTCCGCTCGGTACTTGTCGTCCCTGTGACGGCGATCACATCACGGGCGGGTCCGGGTAGCTGCTGGATGAGCGAGGACTTCGTCGTGCTGTTCCGTCGGTGAGCCGCGTGCGAGGATGTCGCCCGTGACCGGATCGGCATCCTCGCCCGTCGCCGAGGGCGCGTCCCGCGACCACGGCCTGGGTCCCCGTACCGCTGCCGCACTGGTGTTCGGGTCCTCGGCCGCGGTCCTCGTGGTCGAGATCGTCGCTCTGCGGCTGCTGGCCCCCTACCTCGGCCTCACCCTTGAGACCAGCACCATGGTGATCGGCATCGCCCTCACCGCGATCGCCCTCGGCTCGTGGCTGGGTGGGCTCATCGCCGACCAGGTCGATCCCCGTCGGCTCCTGGGCCCCTCGCTCGGGGTGTCGGGAGCGGCTGTGGCACTCACCCCCGCCGTGCTGCGGACCACCGCGGAGTGGGCACCGGCGCTGCTCCTGCTGATCGCGGCGCTGACCATCCTCGTGCCGGGCTCGCTGCTCTCCGCAGTAACGCCGATCGTGACGAAGTTGCGTCTCACCAGCCTCGCCGAGACCGGAACGGTCGTCGGCCGGCTGTCCGGCGTAGGCACCGCCGGCGCCATCTTCGGCACCGTCCTCACCGGCTTCGTCCTCTTGTCGCGGTTGTCGGTCAGCGGCATCCTGATCGGCCTCGGCACCCTGCTGGTGGCCGGTGCTGCGCTGGTCGAGTGGCGGACGCGCGGGTGGAGCGGCACCCCTGCCCTCACCCTCGTGGTCGTCGCCGGCGGCCTCGCCGCCACGGTCGCGCCCGGTGCCTGCGACACGGAGACCAAGTACCACTGCGTACGGGTCGTCGCGGACCCCGATCGCAGCAGCGGGCGCACACTTGTGCTGGACGGCCTGCGGCACTCCTACGTCGATCTCGACGACCCGACCTTCCTGGAGTTCGCGTACGTGCGCGCCGTCGCGTCGGTGGTCGATGCCGCCTTTCCCGAAGGTGAACCACTTGTCGCGCACCACCTGGGCGGCGGCGGGCTCACCTTTCCCCGCTACCTCGCGGCCACCCGGCCCGGGACGCGCAGCCTGGTGTCCGAGATCGACAGCGGGGTCGTACGCGTCAACCGCGAGCGGCTCGGGCTGGGATCAGGAGCCGGTATCGACGTACGCGCCGAGGACGGCAGGCTCGGTCTGCGGCGGCTGGACTCCGGCAGTCGTGACCTCGTCGTCGGCGACGCCTTCGGGGGCGTCAGCGTGCCGTGGCACCTCACCACGGTGGAGGCGATGACCGACGTACGGCGGGTGCTCGACGAGGACGGTCTGTACGTCGCCAACCTCATCGATCACGGTCGTATGGACTTCGCACGTGCCGAAGTGGCCACCCTCAGCGAGACCTTCGAGCATGTGGCCGTCGTCGGCGAACCCGCCGACATCGGCCTGGACCCGACCGCCACCGCCGAGGGCGGCAATCTGGTGGTGCTCGCCTCCGACCGGCAGGTCGATCTGCGCGCGGCCCAGGAAGCGCTGAACGGCCGGCGGACCGGCTGGAAGATCGCCACCGGCGACGACCTCACCTCCTGGATCGGCGACGCCCAAGTGCTCACCGACGACCACGCACCCGTCGACCAGCTCCTCCAGCCCTCCAGCACACGCGGCGGCCGCTGACAGGACGCGCCGGGCTCGGTCTCTCGCACTCGGGTGCGTCATTCGGTGCAGAAACGTAAATCCCCGGAAATCGCCCGCGAGGCAGGGAAAATAATTTCCGAATCCGAACCGCGCCCGCAGTGGCATTCGGCCCCTTAATCATTTGTACAGCTATCACAGAGGGTTCTTCCATTTCAGCGATATCACCCGGAGGAGCGGCAAACCGGACTGTTTTTCTGCGTAATATGCCAGCCGCGGAATCAGGCGATTCTGCGCGGCCGAGAATCGCCAAGATCATCCTCTCAAAGGAGTTGGCCCCTCGATGACGCTGAATATCCATGACGCGCCTGCGCGGCGCACGATGTCGGTGTGGATCACGGCGGTGACGGCCGTGGTGATCGCCGCTGTCGTGCTCGCTCTGACGCCGACGCGCGCAAATGCCATTGCCACCCCCGTACCGATCGGTACGACGCTGGCCACTTACGGAGTACTGGGTGGTGCGACGGTCACCAACACCGGCCCCACGGTGGTCGAAGGTCTCAACGTCGGTGTGAGCCCCGGTTCAGCCATCGTCGGGTTCACAGGACCCCCGGCGGGCACCGTGACCCCGCCCGGGACTCTGCACGCTGCCGATGCCCACGCGGGCCAGGCCAAGATCGAGCTGACCACGGCGTACAACCAGGCCGCCGGACAGTCGCTGGCCCCCGTGGTGTACAACGACGCTCCCCACGAGTTCGGCGGCCAGGTGCTGACGCCGGGCCTCTACAGGGCGAACAGCAGCGCAGAGATCACCGGCACACTCACCCTGGACGCCCTGGGCAACGCCAATGCCGTCTGGGTGTTCCAGATCGGTTCGACTCTGACGACGGCAGCCGAGAACAGCACGGTGAGCTTCGTCAACGGCGCCTCGCCGTGCAATGTGTTCTGGCAGGTGGGCAGTTCGGCCACGCTCGGTACCCACACCTCGTTCGTGGGCACCATCCTGGCCAGCGAGTCGATCAGTGCCACCACGGGAGCGACCATCAACGGCCGACTGCTGGCCGATGCGGGCGGTACCGGTAACGGCGCCGTGACGCTGGACACCAACAGGATCTTCCTGGGGCCGTGCGCGACCGGCGGGACCACGGGCGGGCTGGTCAGCGGCGGTCTGATCGCCGGAGCCACGACCGGTGACACGACCACGGGCACCACGACCACGGGCACCACAGGCAGCACGACCACGGGCACCACGGGCAGCACCACCGTCGGCGTCATCGGCGGCGTGCCGACGGGCGGCGGAACCGGTGGCACCCCGGGTGGCCTCCTCGGCGGCGTCCTGACGTCGGGCGGCACCACGGGCGGCGTGCTCGGCGGCCTTGTCGCCGGTACCACGACAAGCGGGACCACGGGCGCCACCACCGGCGGCGTCAACGGTGGCGGGATCGGTGGCGTCCACGGTGGCGGCGGGGTCGGCGGACCCGGACACGGGCCCGGACATGACCACGGCGGGCAGCCGGGCAAGCCCGGTGGCCATGGCCACAACGGGAAGCCCGACGAGCACGGCGGACACGACGAGCACGGCGGAAAGCCCGGCGAGTACGACGAGCAAGGCGAGCACGGCGGGAAGCCCGATGAGCAGGGCGGGCACGACGAGCACGGCGAGCACGGCGGGAAGCCCGGTGAAGACGGCGACCGCGTCGGCGTTCGTCACTGAGTCGTCCATGCGTCCCTGAGGGGACGGACGGCGCCCGGCGTGCGGCGGATCGTTGTCGATTCCGCCGCACGCCGCCGCCGAAAGCTCGGGAGAAGCAGTGAGAGAAGCCGGGATCGAAAGGCCGGGTGGGGCCGTGCCGGATGGCGCCGCGCCGACGGATGCGGACGTACCTGCGGACGTGTCCGCGGACGTACCTGCGGGAGAATCCGAGGAAAGACCCACGGAACAGCCGGAGCCCCCACCAGCCCTCCTGCGAGCGGCGACGAGTGCTGCCGTGTTCCTCTGTCTGACGACAGCCCTGGTCCATGTGCTCCTGGTGTTCCTGCACGTGGCGCCGCCGAATCCGCTCTCCCAGCAGTACAGCCGGCAGGTCGACGCGTGGGTCTTCCCGCTGTTCGAGCAGAACTGGCGGCTCTTCGCCCCGGACCCGGAGTCCGTCAACCGGCAGATCTCCGCGAGGACCACGCACACCGCGCCGGACGGCACCGTGCACGTGAGCGGCTGGTTCGAGCTGACCGCCGTGGACAGTGCCGCGGTGCAGCACAACGTCTTCCCGAGTCACACGGCGCAGAACATGCTGCGGCGGGCCTGGAGTTCGTACCTCGAACACCACGGCGGCGACGACCGCCCGCGCACGCAGCGGGCGTTGATGATTCAGCGGTACCTGACCAACATCGCGGCGGAGCGCGTCGCCGGACACCGTGGCGGGAGCTTCGAGGCCATCCAGCTGCGGGTGGTCACCGTGCCCATCGCCGCGCCCGCCCCGGCGGGCGGCACGGGCGTGGCCGCGGTCGCGCCGGGAGCGGCCGACACCCGATATCTGCCCTGGTGGAAGGTGGAGACGGACTCCCATGGAAACTGAACCGGTACCCGCGCCGCACCGCGCACCCGACCGTGTCACTGCGGCCCTCGGCGTCCTGACCGAGCGGCCGGTCTCCCTGTACGCGGCGGCGGTCCTGCGCATCGGATACGGGCTGCTCTACCTCGTCTTCCTGCTGCGCGAGTTCCCGCACCGCGACGAGATCTGGGGTCCGGGATCACCGTGGACACCGGAGCTGGCGCGGCAGCTGTTCGACCAGACGGGATGGGTGAGCATCCTCACCCTGTCCGACAACCGGGCCTACTTCGAGGCCTGTTACGCGCTGGCCCTCGCCGCGTCGGCGCTGTTCGCCCTCGGCTGGCGGACCCGCGCGGTGTCCGTGCTGTTCGCGGTCGTGGTCGCGTCCTTCCACGGCAGGGCGATCTTCATGACCGACGGCGGGGACAACCTCATCCTCCTCATGTCCCTCTACCTCGTCCTCACCGCATGCGGCCGTCGCTGGTCCCTGGACGCGCGCAGAGCCCGGCTTCGGGCGGGCGGCGCGGACGCCGAGGCGCGCCTGCCGGTGGACCGGGTGGCGGTGGACCGGGTGGCGGGCGGGCTCGGGCAGCACCTGCGCGCTTCCCGGCTGACCCTGACCGCCGTACTGCACAACTGCGGGATGTTCGTCATCGCGGCCCAGGTCTGCTTCCTCTACGGGTCCGCGGGTCTGTACAAGGTGCAGGGCGCGTCCTGGGGCAACGGGACCGCCCTCCACTACGTCCTGAACCTCGACCTGTTCCGGCCCTGGCCCGGACTCTCCCTCATGGTGGACGAGCACGACGTACTGATCGCCCTCGCCTGCTATCTGACGGTGCTGTTGCAGGTCGCCTTCCCGTTCGTCCTGTTCGGGCGGCTCAAGTACCCGGTCCTGACCATGCTGTTGGGCATGCACCTGGGTATCGCGGTGCTCATGGGACTGCCCCTGTTCTCCGGCGCGATGATCATCGCCGACGCCGTCTTCCTGCCGGACCGCTTCTACCTGGCGCTGGGACGGCTGTGGCGGCGTACCGCGCGCGGGGCAGGTTCCGGAGGAACGGCGGAGGTGCCCCGGACACCCCGCGCCCGGACACCTCGCGCCCAGGTGCCCGCGCAGAGCGAACCGGTCGGCTGAGGCCACGCCGTTCCGCTCCGCGCCGGGGTTCGCGCCCCCGTGCTCAGGCCGTTCCGCGCGGCCTGACCAACCCGCTCTCGTACGCCAGGATCGTGGCCTGTACGCGGTCCCGCAGGCCCAGTTTGGACAGCAGGGCGTTCACGTGGGTCTTCACGGTGCCTGTGGTCACCCCGAGCGCGGAGCCGATCTCGGCGTTCGTCAGACCCGCCGCGATGTGCAGCAGGACCTCTCGCTCGCGGGGCGTGAGGGAGGACAGCGCGCCCGTCACGGACGGCGGCTGCGGGGCGCCCTGGGCGAAGGTGTCGATGAGGCGGCGGGTCACGGTCGGGGCCAGGATGCCCTCCCCCGTGGAGACCACGCGGATCGCGGACAGCAGGTCCTCGGGCAGGGCGTCCTTGAGTAGGAACCCGGAGGCTCCGGCGCGCAACGCCTCGTACACGTAGGCGTCGAGGTCGAACGTGGTCAGGACCAGGACGCGAGGGCAGGGCTGCTGCGCGGTGATGAGACGGGTCGCGGTGAGACCGTCCATGCCGGGCATGCGGATGTCCATCAGGACCAGGTCGGGTGCCGCGCTCGCGGCGAACTCCACCGCCGACGCCCCGTCACCGGCCTCGGCGACCACCGTCAGATCGGGTTCGGCGTCCACGATGGCGGCGAATCCGGCGCGGACCACCGCCTGGTCGTCGACGACCATCACGCGTGTGGTGATGGGGACACCTCCTGGACGGACTCCGGCGGACCCGGCGGACTCGGCCGGGTCGGCAGCGACACCCGTACCGTACCTGTCTGTTCGAAGGTGATGCTCCCCGTCCCCACCTGTACCTTCAGGCGTTCGGCCACGGGGCCGGTCACGGCCAGCGGTACGCCCGTCACCGTGACGCGCAGGGTGTCCCGCCGGCGGCGCAGCGTGACCCGTGCCGGGCCCCGGTCGCCCGCGGCCAGCGCCGCCTCGACCATCCGGTACGCCGACAGGGTCACGGAGGCCGGCAGGTCCCGCGCGGCCTCCGGCAGGCCCCGCAGGGTCACGTCCCGGCCGGCCGCGCGTACCGTCCGGCAGAGCGTGGTGAGGTCCGCGGCGGTGGGCGTCGGCGCGAGTCCCGGGCCTAGTTCCTCCTCCGCCTTGGCCAGGCTGTGGAGGAGTTCGCGCATGGCGGCCAGGGCCGACCGGGCACCGGCGGCCACCTCCTCCAGCCGTCCCTGCCGGGCCTGTTCGACCAGTGCCGACGTGGGGTGCAGAACGGCGTCGTGCAACTTCGCCGCCAGCCGGTGCCGTTCGGCGTCCGCGGCCCGTTCCGCGTGCCACAGTGCGCCGGCCAGCGCGTAGTCGTCCCAGGCGAGGATGCGCAGCCGTCGGCGCCGTACGGCGAGCCCGGCGCCCCACAGGCCGGCGAACACGGCGGCGAACACCATGGTCAGCGGTACGAACATGACCAGAGCGATGGGCCCTGTCGAGTTCTCGCCCATCAACTCGCCGTCCGCGCCCGCCGTCGCGACCAGGGTCCCGGCGAGCGAGACCGCCGCCGCGCACCACGCGGGCCAGGTACGGGCGGCTCCCCGGCCGTAGACGGCGATGGCGTACACCGCGAGCAACTCCGCGAGCGCTCCACCGGCGAAGAACTCGGACACCCGCGACGGCAGGCCGGCCCCCGCGACCGCCGCCGGCCACAGCCACGACGTGGCCAGCACCCCGAGGAACGCCGGCCACGGAGCGCGCCGCCGCCACAGCAGCGGCAGCGCGTGCACGACCAGCAGCGCGGCCACGACGAGCAGGTCCGGCAGCGCGGCGCGCAGGCTCGTGCCGGTCCAGTCCTCCACGGTGACCAGGGCGAACACCAGGGGCAGGAGCGTCGCCGTCAGCACCAGCGCGGGGTCGGCCAGCCGCTGTTCCCGCAGCACGTCGCGCCGGCCCGCGCCCTCGCTCTCGCCGTCGGGCGGACCCCACGGTCCCGTGGCGTCGGGCAGCGTGGCCCGCACCCGCCAGCCACCGCCGGGCGCGGGGCCGGCGGTCAACTCCCCGCCCACCGCTACGGCCCGCTCCTTCATCCCCGCCACGCCACGCCCCGAACCGAGCCCGCCGACTGCGTCCGGCGCTGCGCCGCGCGGGGGCGCGTTGTCGACGGCCAGTTCCAGGACGCCCTCCCCGCGTACGACGCTCACGTGCGCCGCCGAACCCGGGGCGTACCGCAGGGCGTTGGTCAGGGCCTCGCGGACGATCCCGTGGACCGCCTCGGCCGCCGGACCGGCCAGGTCCGCGGGGAGCACGGCATCGATCGGACGCCCCAACCGGCCGAATCCGGCGATGAGTTCCTCGATACGGGCGGTCATCGGACGCGGATCCGGACGGTCCACGTCGCGCAGCAGACCTACGAGCCTTTGCAGCGCCGTGAGGGTCTCGTTGCCGGTGCGCTCGGCGAACGACAGTGCCTCGGCCGTCAACTCGGGCCTGCTGCCGCCGAGTCGGCGCGCGGCGTCGGCCGTGATGACGACGGACGTCAGGTGATGGGCGCTCACGTCGTGCAGTTCGCGGGCCAGCCGTCGCCGTTCGGTGTCGCCCGCCCGCCGCCGGGTCTCCTCCGCGCCGGCCAGCCGACGGGCCGCGAGCGACCGCCCCTTGAGCCACTGCCGCCGGGCCTCACCGAGCCCCGCGCAGACGGCGTACACGAGCGCGCCGAGCGCCAACTCCGAGGCGAGCGCGGGCCGGACCCCGACGTGGATGAGGGAGAGGAGCCACTCGACTCCCACGGCCGCGGCCAGCGCGCGTACGGTCACGGGTACCGGGCGGCGGACCGCGACCGAGTACAGCGCGATCGGCGCGCCCAGCCCGAAGTAGCCGTCCTGCCAGGCCAGTTGGCCCACGAAGAGGGCGCCCAGGGACCAGGCCAGGGCCCGGACCGGCGTCTGCCGTCGGCGGCCCAGCGCGGCCGTCTCGGCGACCACCGCGCCCAGGACCGCGACAAGTGCCGCCGCCCCGGGCACCTCCGCGCCGGCCAGACCGGCCCCGGGCCACAGCCAGGCGAGCTGCCCGGCCGCGAGCAGTGCGGGGAGCAGCCAGTTGCGTGTCGTCGTCTCCATGTAGGCACGAGCGTAGAACCAGGGTGCTACGGCCGACACCGGACCCAGGTACCAGGCCGCTCTCTACCCTCCGGCAGAGGCGCCGTTCGTGCCGACGGCCGATGTGTCGGCGCGGGCCTGCGGGGAGGCTTGTCCCCATGACGAACCCGCTCCCCGTGACGGACCCGCTCGCCGCTCCGATGCACGCTCCCATGCACGCGCCCCTGCCCCTGCCCGAACCGGTCCCCGAGGTGCTCCCCTATCACCGCATGGCCCGCGCCTCGGTACGTCATCGATGGTGGCGGCCCGTGCTGGGCACCGGGTTCGTGGCCGTGGCGTGTGTGGTCCTGGCCGGGCTCCTCTACGGCATCGCCGACGCCCTGGGAGCGGCCAAGGGATACCCCGAAGCCCCCGACGGCACCGTCGAGTTCGGTCCCGTCCCGGGTACCGCCCTCGACCTGCTGGCGATCGCCTCCGCCATACCCGTCGTGCTGCTCGCGGTGCGCTGGATCGGCCGCCGCCCGGCGGGCACGGTCTCGTCCGTGACGGGCGGACTGCGGTGGCGCTGGCTGGGGCTGTGCGTGCTGGCGGCCCTCCCGGTCCTCGCCACGACCACCGGGGCGATGTTCCTGCTGCCGATGGACGACGCCCAGCCGTCGCGGTGGGCGGGCTGGGAGGTCTTCGGCCCGGCTCTCGCCATGCTGGTCGTCCTGGTGCCGCTCCAGGCCGCCGCCGAGGAGTACGTCTTCCGCGGCTGGCTCACGCAGGCGGTCGGCGGCTTCCTGCGCTCCCCCTGGTGGGCGCTCGTGCCCCAGGCCGCCCTGTTCGCCGCCGCACACGGCTGGGGCACCCCTTGGGGCTTCGCCGACCTGGCCGTGTTCGCCCTGGTCGCGGGCTGGCTCACCGTACGCACCGGCGGGCTGGAGGCGGCGATCGGACTGCACGCCGTGAACAACCTCCTGGCCTTCGGCGTCTCGGCCGCCGTCGTCGACGGCCTCAAGAGCGACGACACCGCCGCGGACGCGCCCTGGCAGCTCGTGGCCGTCGACCTGGCCGGCATCGCCCTGTACACGGCGGCCGTCCTCTGGCTGGCCCGCCGCCGCACACCGGCACGCACTGTCCCCGCGCCGGTACCGGTCCCGCCGCCGTCGCCCTTCTCCGCCGCGTACCCCCGGTTCCCCCACTTCCCCGCCGCCCACAGCCCTCTCGCCCACGTCCCGGTCCCGGTTCCCCCCAGCGGCCTTGGCCACACGGACGCGCCAGATCTGCCCCTGGGGGCAGTTCCCTCCGCTCCTCCGCCCGGTGTCGCCGACCGGACCCCGCGCTGAGGGCAACACCGGGCGGAGTCGCCCTGCCGCCGAGCGCCGACCCGACGGTGTCGCTCTGTTCCGTCGCACTTCCGTCCCAGGACTTGACCCGCCGGGCGGGGAGGTGCAGTCTCCAGTAATACGCATTAGGTAATACGCATTAACTGGCGCCTCGGAGGAGAGAAGCCACTTCGGAGGATCGGAGGAGAGGAGCCACAGTGGAACCCAGGAAGCGGCCCGGCCGGACGCCCGCGCCCGCCGGACGTACCGCACGGCCACGGCAGGCCGAGGTGGCCCGGCTCGCGGGTGTGTCCCAGGCGACCGTGTCCCTGGTGCTCTCCCCGAAGCCCGACGGCAAGGGCCCCCTCATCTCCGAGGAGACCCGCCAACGGGTCCTGGAGGCGGCCCGCAGCCTCGGTTACGTACCCGACCCGGCTGCCCGACGGCTGGCCGCCGCCCGCAACAACCTGCTCGGCGTCTTCAGCTTCACCGCCACGTTCCCCACCGATGTGCGGCACTCGTACTACCCCTTCCTGGTCGGCGTGGAGTGCGAGGCGGCGGCGCTCGGCTACGACCTGGTGCTGTTCACCGGGTCGAGCAGCGGGGGCGCGGGGGCTGCCGGTCCCGACGCGCTGAGCCGGGTCCGGCTCGCCGACGGCTGTCTGTTCATGGGCCGGCACACACCCCGGGCGGAGCTCAAGCGGCTGGTCGAGGACGGCTTCCCGGTCGTGCACCTGGGCCGCCGCGAGGAGTTGGAGGGGGTGGCGTGGGTGGGCGCGGACTATGTCGCCGCCACCCGTGAAGTCGTGGGCCATCTGGCCGGGTTGGGGCATCAGCGGATCGTTCTCGTCCGCGAGGACGACGACGCGCCCGCCTCGGCGGACCGTCAACGCGGCTTCCTGGAAGGGCTGGAGGCGGCAGCTCTGCCCTCCGGGCCCGCGACCGTCTTCCGGTCCGCCGATCCGCGGCGCGACCTCACGCCCGAACGACTGCGCGCCTGGGCCGACGAAGGGGTCACCGCCTTCGTCGCGGAGGAGACCGACACCGGGACGGCCTGGCGGAGCCTGCTCTCCGCCGTGCGCGGGGCGGGCCTCGACTGCCCGGCGGACCTGTCCCTCGCCCTGCTCGGCAGCCCGCCCTCGGATCTGGCGAGCGAGCCCGTACCCACCGGATTCGACATCCCCCGGCCGCAGTTGGGCGCGGCGGCGGTGCGGCTGCTGGCCTCGCTCGTCGCGGGGGAGAGCGAGGGAGAGGCCGCTCGGGAGCCGCTCGTCAGCTGTGTCTTCCGGCCGGGGCCGACGACCGGACCGGCGCCCGCCCATCCCTGAGCACGGTCGGTCCGTACGGTCCTCCCCTCCCCCGTCAACTCCCCCGTCAACCGACCTGATCCAGCAGCGAGGAGCAGCGTGATACCCGAAGCAGACATCCTCGTCGTGGGCGGTGGCCTCGGTGGCGTGGCCGCCGCGCTCGCCGCCTGCCGGGCCGGACGCAGCGTCGTGCTCACCGAGGAGACGGACTGGATCGGCGGCCAGCTCACCAGCCAGGCCGTGCCGCCCGACGAGCATCCGTGGGTGGAGCGGTTCGGCACGACCGCCTCGTACCGGCGGCTGCGCGAGGAGATCCGGCGGTACTACCGCCACTGGTACCCGCTGCGCGCCGAGGCACTGGCGCTCACCGACCTCAACCCGGGAGCGGGCCGCGTCAGCAAGCTCTGCCACGAGCCGAGGGTCGCGCTCGCCGTCCTGGAGGGCATGCTCGCGCCCCACCGGGCGGCCGGGCGGCTGACCGTACTCACCGAACACCGGCCGGTCTCCGCCGAGTCCGACAGCGACGTCCTCCGTGCGGTGACCCTGCGGGACCTGCGCGACGGGACGCTTCGCACCCTCACCGCGCGTTACGTCCTCGACGCCACCGAGACCGGCGAACTCCTCCACCTCGCGGGCGTCGAGCACGCGAACGGGGCCGAGGCACAGGCCGAGTTCGGCGAACCGCACGCTCCGGACGAGGCCCAGCCCGACAACCAGCAGGGCATCACGGTCTGCTTCGCGCTCTCCCACCACGAGGGCCAGGACCACACGATCGACCGCCCCGAGGACTTCGGCTTCTGGCGTGCGTACCGGCCCCCGTTCTGGCCCGGCCCGCTGCTCGGCTTCGAGGCGCCCGACCCGCGCACGCTGGAGCCGGTGCCGCGCACCTTCGTGCCGAATCCCGGTCTCGACCCGCTCGCCGTCTCGGCCGACCAGAGCGCCGACGCCGGTGACAAGGAGCTGTGGGGCTTCCGCCGGATCCTCGCCCGCAAGCTGCACACGCCGGGGGCCTTCGACTCCGACATCACCCTCGTCAACTGGCCGCTCAACGACTACTGGTTGAAGCCGTACGTCGGGCAGGAGGCCGAAGCGCTGCGCGGGGCACGGCAGTTGTCGCTGTCGCTGCTGTACTGGCTACAGACCGAGGCCCCTCGCCCGGACGGCGGCACCGGCTTCCCGGGCCTGCGGATCCGCCCGGACGTGACCGGCACGGCGGACGGGCTGGCCAAGTCGGCGTACGTGCGCGAGTCCCGCCGTATCAAGGCCGTCACCACGGTCACCGAGCACGACGTGGCGATCGACATCGTCGGCCCGTACGGCGGCACCCGGTACCGCGACTCCGTCGGCGTCGGCGGATACCGCATCGACCTGCATCCATCGACCGGCGGCGACAACTACGTCGACATCGGGTCCGTGCCGTTCGAGATCCCGCTCGGCGCGCTCGTGCCGCGCCGGGTGCGCAATCTGCTGCCCGCAGGCAAGAACATCGGCACCACCCACATCACCAACGGCTGCTACCGGCTCCACCCGGTGGAGTGGAACGTCGGCGAGGTCGCCGGCGCGCTGGCCGCGCACTGCGTGGCCGAGGACGTCGAGCCGCACCAGGTGCAGGCCGAGGACAAGCGGTTCGAGGACTTCGCGCGACTGCTCGACCGCGACGGAGTACAGCGCCACTGGCCGGACGTACGCGGCTACTGAGGACGTCTGCGCGGCTGCTGATCACCCCCGCACACGAACGGTACGGACGGCACAGACGGTTCGGACGGTACAAGGAGGTGCCCCGACATGAACTCTATCGGTCCTGACATGGACACATCCCGCATACGCGTCGGCATCGACGTGGGCGGAACCTTCACCGACGCCGTGGCCGTGGACGCCACGACCCTCGAACTCCTGGGGCAGGTCAAGGTCCCCACCAGCCACCACCACGCGGACGGCGTCGCACACGGCATCGTCGAGGCGCTCGACCGGCTCATGGAGCAGACCGGCCGTGCCCCGGCCGACATCTCCTTCCTCGCGCACGGCACGACCCAGGCCACCAACGCCCTCCTGGAGGGCGACGTGGCGACCGTCGGACTGATCGGCATCGGGACCGGCCCCTCGGCGGTGTTCACCCGCCGCCTCGCCTCGTTCGGCAAGCTCGAACTCACCCCCGGCAAAAGGCTTCCGCTGGTGTACGCGCATGTCGCCGACCCCGACGACACGGCGGCCGTCCACCGAGCCGTCGACCGGCTGAAGGAGGCAGGCGCCCAAGTCCTCGTCGCCAGCCAGCCGTTCAGCGTCGACCGCCCCGAGGGCGAGCGGGCCGTCCTGGACGCGGCCCGGCCGTACGGGCTGCCGATGACCGCCGCGCACGAGATCACCTCGCTGTACGGGCTGCACAAGCGCACCCGTACCGCCGTGGTCAACGCGGCGATCCTGCCCCGCATGCTGGCCACCGCCGACCTCGTCGACGCCTCCATCACCAAGGCCGGTGTGACCGCACCCCTGATGGTGATGCGCTGCGACGGCGGTGTGATGGCCCTCGACGAGATGCGCCGCCGACCGCTCCTGACCGTCCTGTCGGGACCGGCCGCCGGAGTCGCGGGGGCGCTGATGCGGGAGCGGGTGAGCGAGGGCGTCTTCCTGGAGACCGGAGGCACGTCGACCGACATCAGCGTCGTACGGCGCGGCAAGGTCGCCGTCCGGCACGCCACCATCCTCGGGAAGACGTCGTACCTGAACGCCCTCGACGTGCGCACGGTCGGGGTCGGCGGCGGCTCCATGGTGCGGATCGGCGACGGCCGGGTGACCGGCGTCGGACCGCGCAGCGCCCACATCGCGGGGCTGCCGTACGCCTGCTTCGCCTCCCCCGCCGAACTGCGCGACGCCACGGTGGACACCGTACGGCCCATGGACGGCGACCCCGCCGACTACGCCGTGCTCGACGCGGCGGGCGGGCGGTTCGCCGTCACCATGACCTGTGCCGCCAACGCCCTCGGACGCGTCCCCGAGGGCGACTTCGCCCACGGCGACCCGGAGACCGCGCGTGCCGCGATCGCGCCGCTGGCCGCCGTGCTCGGCACCGACATCACGACGGCGGCCACGCTGGTCCTCGACGCGGGCGTCGCCCAGGTGAGGACGGTGGTGGACGCCATGATCCGCGACTACCGCCTCGACAAGGACACGGCTGTCGTCGTCGGCGGGGGCGGCGGGGCCGCGTCCGTCACCCCGCACCTCGCCCTCAGCAGTGGCATGGAGGGGCGGATCGCCCGGCACAACGAGGTCATCAGCCCCATCGGCGTCGCCCTCGCGCTCGTACGGGAACAGGTCGAGCGGATCGTGCCCGGCGCCTCGCAGGAGCAGATCCTCGCCGTGCGCGCCGAGGCCGAGCGGGCGGTCGTGGCCCAGGGCGCCGCCGCCGAAGGTGTCGAGGTCGAGGTCACGGTCGACCCGCAGACCAGTACCGTGCGCGCGGTCGCCACCGGGGCCACCGAACTGCGCACCCAGGACCGGGCCCACCGCGCCGACGACACCGAGCGGCTGCGTGCCGCGGCGGCCAGTCTCAAGGCCGACCCGGCGGCGGTCCGGGTCCTGGCGGGCACCGCCGCGCACACCGTCTACGGCACCGAGACGCGCCGGCGCCTGCGGCCGACCCGCCACGCCGTACGGATCGTCGACATGGACGGCGTCGTACGCCACCACGCCGCCGACGCCCACGTGGAGACCACCACCGTGGCCGGCGCCCCCGAGGTGCTCGCCCGGCTGGTGGGCGAGTCCACCTCGTACGGCGACGGCGGGGTACGCGCTCCCGCCCTGCGGCTGCTGCTCGGCTCCCGTATCGCCGACCTGTCCGGCGTCCTCGACCCCCAGCCGCTGCTCGCGCTGGCCCGGAGCGAGTTGAGGGCCCGCGCGGCCCACGAGCCGGTGGTCGCGGTTCTGGAGGTGCGGTCATGACATCCACCGAACTTCCCTCCGCCGAACGGGAGTTGATGGACCTCGCGTCCGTGGACGACATCGAATGGGGCGTCCGGCTGCTGGCCGCCACGCCCACCCACGAGGGGCGCGATCGCGAGCTGCTGCGCCAATGGGCCCGCAGAGCCGACGAGTTCGGGTCCCGGCTGGCCCTCGACCCCGTGCCCTCCTCCACCGCGCGCGTGGTCGAGCGGGGCGACGGCCTGGAGCGGATGCTGCTCGCCCGTTACACGTCACGGCCCCCGACCGTCGAGCTGTACACCGACACGCTCGCCCTCGCCGAGGAGTTGGTCGACGCCCGGGGCTGGCGTGCCTGGTACCCGCCGGGCTCGGTGCGGGCCGCCGCGCTCGCCCACGAGGCCGTGCACGCCCACCTCCACCACGGCCCGGCGAAGGCCGCGCTGAAGCAGGCGCTCGGCCACACCGTGCTGCGCATCGGACGTCACCGCCTCGCCGGCCATGTCGCCGGTGCCGAAGAGGTCGCCGCCCACGCCTACGCCCGAACCGTCTGCGGGCTCGGCCGCTCGCCCCTTCTCCTCACCGCCGCGCTGCGTACGGCGCTCACCCGGCCCGGGACTCCCGCTCCGAGGACTTCCGCCCCGAGGACTCCGGCTCCGAGGACTCCCGCTCCGAGAAGAGAGAACTGACCCATGGGCGTCGTCATCCTCCTCGTCATGGCCGCCGGTGTCGGCCTGATGCTCACCCGCAGACTTCCCACCGCCTTCGCGCTGGTGCTGCTCGCCGTCGTCATCGCCTTCCTCGCCGGGGCGCCCCTCACCGGCGAGAACAGCGTGCTGGACATGGTTCTCCAGGAGGGCGCGCCGACCCTGGCGGCCACGATGATCGCGATCATCCTGGGCTCCTGGCTGGGCAAGCTCCTCGACGAGACCGGGATCGCGGGCACACTCGTCCGCAAGATCGTCGAGTTCGGCGGTGACCGCCCGACCGTCGTCGCCCTCGGCGTCCTCGCCGTGTCCGCACTCGTCGGTACGGTGACCGGCTCGGCGCCCGCCGCCATGCTCGCCGGGATCATCGGCATCCCCGCGATGATCGCCGTCGGCGTGCCCAAGGTGACCGCCGCGGGCACGGTGCTGATGGGAATCGCCGTGGGCATCCCCTTCGAGCTGCCGCTGTGGCAGTTCTTCTCCACCGCGCTGGAACTGCCGGTCCCGACCGTGCGCGGCTTCATGGTGAAGCTCTTCCCGTTCGCGCTGGTCGCGGCCCTCGCGTTCGTCCTCGTCGAGACACGGCGGCGCGGCACGGAGCATGCCTGGTCGCTCAAGTCCGTCGACTCCCCCGACTCCTCAGGCGCGAAGCCTCGTTCACGGCGTCAGCAGCTGGGCGACGCGCCCTGGTACGCGCTGCTCGCCCCCGTCGTCCCGCTCGTCCTCGCCCTGGGCTTCGAACTCGCCATCATCCCCTCGCTGTTGGCGGGCGTCCTGTACGCGCTGGCCACCACGACCCGGCCCGGCGAGATGAACAAGCGGCTGCTGCGCACGCTTTACGGCGGCTTCGAGGTGGCGGCCCCGCCGCTCGTCCTGTTCATCGCCATCGGCATCCTGCTCGCGGCCGTGAAACTGCCTGGTGCCGTGGAGGCGCTCGAACCGCTGATCAAGTCCGTCAGTCCGCAGAACCCGGTGCTGTTCGTCCTCGTCTTCACGCTGCTCGTCCCGCTGTGCCTCTACCGTGGCCCGCTCAACGTGTTCGGGCTCGGCGCGGGCATCGCCGGTGTCCTCATCGCCGCCGGGATCTACCCCGCGGTCGCCGTCCTCGGCATGGCCACCTCGTACAACCAGGTCTTCGGCGTCGCCGACCCCACCAGCACACAGACCGTGTGGAGCGCCCAGTACGCGGGCGTCACTCCCCAGCAGGTCATGGTGCGCACGCTGCCGTACGTGTGGACGGTCGCCCTCGGCGGACTGTGCGTCACCGCGGCCACCTACCTCTGAGGTCTTCCGTCGTTCCTGCCGTTTCTGTCGTCCCTGCCGTTTCTGTCATCGGAGCCCCCCATGCACGAGCACCACCTCGACCGGCGTCTCTTCCTGCGGGCCGGCGCCGCCACCGGAGCCGCCCTCACCGTCGGTACGGCACTGGGTGCCCAGCCCGCTGCCGCGGCGCCCGGCGGATTCCCCGACTACACATACGTACGAACCCTGCTGACGGCATCTCAGCTGAAGTACAACCCCACCGGCGAGATCATCTTCCCCTGCGTCAGGGGGGTTTACGACAAGATCGGCTCCCCCCTCGGCCGCTACTACCTGTACTACGCGCCGCACGACGCACCCGGTGGGATCTGTCTGGCGTACGGCGACTCGCTGGAGGGGCCGTTCACGGAGTACCCGTCGAACCCGATCGTCTCCAACAAGTGGTCGGGGCACTACTCCGTCAGCCATGTCTCGTCGCCCCATGTCCTGTGGAACCAGGACGCCAAGGAGTTCTGGCTGTACTTCCACGGCGAGAACACCACGACCCGCCTCGCCCGCTCGGCCGACGGGATCCACTTCACGTACGACAAGGTCGTGCTGTCGACGTCCATGCTCCCGGCAGGCACCACGGAGACGTCGTACGCCCGGGTCTTCCGCCACGACCTGCCCGCACATGGCGCCCGCTACGTGATGCTCTTCATGCTGAACAACACCACCAACCACCGTGACATCCACTGGGGTTGGTCCGCCGACGGCCGCACCTGGACCTACGACCAGCAGGCGCTGGTCCGGCATACCGACGTCGGCGCCGTCAACGTCGGCGGTCCGCACCTGCTCCACCGGAACAACAGCACGTACGTCGTCTACAACAAGGACAAGTCCAGTGGCGGCGACATCATGATCACCGAGGTCGGCAACGACTTCGGCAAGCGCTCCCACCTCGGTGTCTTCTACAACTCGCGCAGCGCGGCTCCCGAGAGCGGGCGTGCCGCGGCGCCTTCGTTCGGTACCGACGGCGGCGTCCCGTACATGATCTACGAGGCGGGCGAGCGGCTCTCGGGAGCCATCGCGGTGGCCCGGGGCTGACCCGGCAGGCCGAATCCTCTTACCCGGTACAAGACCGGGAAGCCGGCGGAAACGCCGTCGGCGCCCCGCTTTCACCACCCCGGCACCGACACCGACCACTGGGGCGTCAACCTCGCCGAGGCAACCGAGGGCGGCGGCGTCGCCGTACGCCGGATCGCGGACGCGTACCCCCGGCAGACCGCCCGCACGGTCTCCCAACTGACCTACGCCCAGGGGCGGTTGACCACCGTCGAGACGGACCCCGTGGGTGACTGGTCGTATCTCCACACCCGGGAGACCGGCGTGGCCGACTCCCCCACGGCGGGGGCACGCACCACCCGTGGCCGGATCGTCCTTGAGGACTACTCGCAGGGCCGCCCGAGTCTCCTCGACACCGGCGACAGCCGGACGGTCGTCTCCGGCTACGGCACGAGCACGGCCCAGCAGCCCCAGCTCCTCGGCGCCGCACAGTCGTTGCCCGGCACCCGGATCGACAGCTCCCGCACCTACCAGACGGCGACCGCCGCGAGCGGCCGTTTCGCCGCGCTGGCCAGGCCGTACGACAGCGACGACGTGGTGGAGACCCGGGTCGTCGACCTCGACTCCGGGCGGACGGTGTTCACGACGACGGAGACCGTGCGGGCGCTGTGGGGCACCACCGCGTGGGTGATGTCCGGCAACGCCACCGTGGTCCCGGTCAACCTGCTGACCGGGCAGCGGGGCTAGCCGGTGTGGTTCGGGAGCGGCTGCCTGCTGAACGACTTCCAGGCGGTGGGCCGTTGGCTGCTGTGGAACTGCGTGCCCGGCTCGGAGGGCCAGGGCGTCTACGACACCGTCACCAAGCGGAATCTGACGCTCGTCTCCGGCTCCGACTGGGAGCAGGCGCAGCTCGGCGACGGCTTCGTCGCGACCGTCGAGGCAGGGCAGTTGAAGGTGATCGACGTGCGCGGCGGGACGGCCGTGTCGCACACCGCCGGGACGTTCGAGGGGAACGCCTGGGACGTCGACCCGTACACCGGGGTGATCGCCCAGCTCCGCTCCGACAACACCGTCCGGCTGACCTCCAGTGAGGTGCCCGTCTCCGCGCTCGTCCAGCGCGACGCCACCGTCGCCGCCTCGGTGGACGTCAAGGGCGGCGCCGCGCAGTGGAGCCCGAAGTGCCCCGGCGTGGAACGGCAAGGACGGCGCCGGCCGGCTGGTGCCCAACGGTGCCTATACCTGGGCGCTGACCGTCGCCCCCGCCGACGGACAGGGCGCGGCGCTGACGAGGAAGGGCACGGTCAAGGTCACCGGAGCCGCCGCGGTCCGCCGCGACTTCTTCGGCTCGGACGGTTTCGGCGAGCTGCTGACGCTGAACAGCTCGGGCGGGCTTGCGTACCAGTACGGGGCGGGGAAGGGCACGTTCACCGGGAAGCGGACCGGCGCCGGATGGCCGACCACGGTGAAGGCGGTGCCCTTCGGCGACCTGAGCGGTGACCGGTGCAACGACGTGCTCGTCCGGTTCGCCAACGGCGCGCTGCGCGCCTACCGGCCCGCGTGCGGTGCGGTGGTGACACCGTCGACGGCCTACACCTCGCTGGGCACGGGCTGGAACCAGTACGACGTACTGACCTCGCCCGGGGACGTCAGCGGTGACGGCCGGGCCGACCTGATCGCCCGTCAGACCTCCACCGGCGACGTCTACCTCTTCAAGGCGACGAGCACGGGCAAGTTGTCGGCGCGGACGAGGATCGCGGCCAAGTGGACGACGTACAAGAAGATCGTGGGCGCCGGGGACCTGAACGGCGACGGCATCGGTGATCTCCTCACGCAGGACAAGGCGAACACCCTGTACCGCCACTACGGCACCGGCAAGGGGACGTTCAAGGCCCGCGTGAAGGTGCTCGCCAACTGGGGCGGCTCCTACAACGTGATCGTGGGCGTGGGCGACATCACCGGCGACGGCAGAGCCGACCTCGTCTCCCGCGACACCGCCGGCACCCTCTGGCGCAACAACGGCAACGGCAAGGGCTCCTTCGGCGCCCGTACGAGGATCGGCACCGGCTGGCAGGCGTACAAGGGCGTGTTCTGAACCGGCATTTCGCCCGTCGCCCGCTCCGTTGTCCGGGAACCACACCGGGATTGTCCTTGATCGGTAACGGACGCATCCTGGGGCCGCTGTTCCTCGTCATGCCAGTTGGTCGCGAAGTGACCAAGGGGTCGGCGAGGAACTGCGGGAAAGCGGGGCGGACATGGCGCGGCACGGCGGCGGGCGTGGCTGGTACGGCAAGGTGCTCGGCGCGGCGCTCGGGGTGACGCTGCTCGCCACCGGTGCCTCGATGTGGACCGCACAGGCCGGTGCCGTGGGCGGCTCGGCGGGGAAGACGACCGCCGCCAAGCCGGCCAGTGCGGTCGAGCCGGTCGCGGTGACTATCGCGCACGCCTCGGACGCGGGTGCGCACGGCGTCAACATCACCATCGACGACGGCCCCGACCCGGCATGGACCCCCCAAGTCCTCGACGTACTGCGGGAGTACGGGGTGAAGGCCACGTTCTGCATGGTGGGGACGCAGGCGCAGGCCCACCCGGACCTCGTGAAGCAGGTCGTCGCGGCCGGGCACCGGCTGTGCGACCACTCGGTGTCGCACGACACCACCATGGACAAGAAGTCCGAGGCCTATCAGTCGCAGCAGATCCTCGACGCCGAACGCATGATCACCGAGGCGTCCGGGGGCGTCCGGCCGATGTACTACCGGGCGCCCGGCGGGGCCTTCACCCCGTACAGCCGCAAGCTGGCCGCCTCCCGGGGCATGCGCCCGCTGGGCTGGAACGTGGACACCAAGGACTTCGAACTGCCGGGCACGGACGCCATCGTCGCCACCGTCGAGCGGGAGCTGCCCAACGGGCCGACGCTCCTCTTCCACGACGCGGGAGGCGACCGCTCCGAGACCGTCGAGGCCCTGCGCCGGATCCTCCCCCAGCTCAGGGAAGAGGGCTACGCCTTCGGCTTCCCGGTGCGCTGAGCCCCGGCGCAGCCCGTCGGGCGTCAGTCGGGTGTCAGTCGGGCCGTTGGGTGCGGTTCTCGTGGGCGAGGCCGTCCGGGTGGCCCGCCGGGTGCGGCCCGAGGGAGAGGACCAGCGCCCTCAGTGGCGCGGGCGGTGGTACGGAGGCGGACGCCGGCCGGAGGACCGTGGGATCCGGCGGACGGCGGATCGTCCCGATGTCCTGCCATCCCCACGACCGGAAGGCGTCGTAGGCCGCAGCGTCGGTCGGGTCGACCAGCGTCGCCCCGAGCGAGGCGTGGTGGTCGGCGAGCAGCCGCTCCTGGAGCCGGCGGGCGAGCTCCCGGTCGCCGGTGTGGGGGTGCACCACGATCTCGGTGATCGCGAAGACGTGCCCGGAGGCTGTGAGCTGCTCCACCCTCTGCGGCAGGGGACCGTCGAATCCCCTCCACCAGGTCCCGTCGCGCGGTACGGAGAATCCGTAGGCGCACCCGGCGAAGGCCACGTTCTCCGCGATCAGCAGGGCGAACCCGGCCTGCCGGATGCTGCCGGTGAGCCGCCGCAGGAACCGTTCGCGGCCCCGGTACTCCTGGCCCGCCTGCGCACGGGAGGACTCCACGTACAGATCGGCCAGGTCCTCCCGCAGGGTCTCGGCCTGCCAGCGGTTCAGCCGGCGCAGCCGGACCGCCTGGGCGGGAGTCGGCCTGCTCCCCCCGCCCCGTCCCGGCTCCTGCCGGAGCGGGGCCGTCACGGCGCACCGCCCGTGACGGAGAGCACCCGGGGCGAGGATGACCGAGGGGCCTGGACTTCGTGGAGGGGGATGCCGGAGCCGGTCGTCTCGACGACGCGGGCCGGGATCAGGAGGTTCGGTTGGGGAAGGCGCATGGCTCCTCGGTTCGGGGAGTTCGTGACGATGACGGGTGAACGGCCTTTCCAGTAGGCCGAGTTGGCGGCTGGGAGGGCGCGGGGCACAGGAAGACCCCGGTCCGCCAGGTGCGTGTGTGGCGTACGGCCGGGGTCTCGGGCGGCTTGCGGGCCGTGCTGTCACGTCGGCCCGTACGGTCGGTTCGGCTGGTTCACCCCGTTCTTCTGTGGGTGTGGCGCCGGAGCCACTCGCGCGCCTTGCGCGGCGGCGACGGAGCCGGTCCCGTGGCAGGCGTTCCGGAGCGGCCGTAGGGGAAGGAGGCGATGCGGTCGTCGTGCTGCGCGTTGAGCCGGTGGATGAGCAGCACCCCCACGCCGATCATCGCGATGGTCACGATCACGGTCAGGACTGTCTCCACGGTTCTCACCTTCCCGTCGGCCGAGGCATCGACTGAGGCGTCGGCTGAAGCGGCAGCCCGGCGGTCACGGCCGGGATCCGCGGACGTACGACCGGATGATCGCCGGCCTCGTGGCCTCCTTCGGAGTCCCAGACCGCTTCCACGGCCCGGTCGTCCTCGTTCACCGTCCGCCGCCGCGCCGACTCCTCCATCAACCGGCTCGCGGTCGACGTGCCCAGTGGGTCGCTCGCCGCCGCCATCAGCCAGGCGGCCGGGGCGGCGCCGGTCTCCGGGGGGATCACCAGGAGGTTCCAGCGGCCCGTGCGGTAGGAGAGCAGCAGCAGTTCGTGCGGGTCCTGTTCCCGGAGGAACCAGCCCACCTTCACCACATGCCCGGCGACGGGCACCCTGCGCGGAACGACCGGCCAGTGGACGGGATTCACGGTGACCCGGGTGATCCGCCCCCACAGCGGATCCAGTACGGCGGTCAGGGCGGGGAGTTCCGCGTCGAGGTCGCGGGAGCGGGGCCACCAGGCGCCGTCCAGCAGCGCCGGTGCGGGACCCACGGGAGCGAGTGACAGCCGGAGAGCGGGCGAGGACGGGGCGAACCGGTCGTCGGCTTCGGCTGTCGCGGGGTGGGAAACGGTCGCGGTCATCACGCGGACCCTGCCCCGGGCCGGTCACGACCGGTCCGGCGTATTTCGATCACCGGGAACGACACGGGCATGGCGGCCGGTGCGCGAAATGTCCTCGGTACGTTCAGCGTACTCCGCGGACAGGCCCGACGGACCGTACGGCCGACGGAAGATCGGCCCCGTACGCCCGTGCCTGGAACCGCCGCCCCTGGGGCACCAGTCAAGCCGGCCGCGCGCCCGTGCCGGTGTCGATGAGGATCTGTTCGGCCTGCCTTCCGCTGCCGGCCCGGACGGCCTCGGCCATGGCGGCGCGCGCGGCGTCGGGGGTCGCGTGCGGTGGGACCACGAGGAGGGAGAAGAGGTCCTTCTCGCCCCGGGTGATGAGGACGGTGCCGTCGCCGACCGGGAAGGAGTCGAGGTGGACGACGCGGCCGTCGATGGTCATCCGCGTCGGCAGCGCCTCCCAGGCGCCGGTGTCCAGGCCGACCCGGGTGACGGGCCCCAGATACTCGGTCAGTGCGGTGATCAGGCTGGGGAGTTCGGCGGCGATGTCGCGGGAACGGGGCCACCACACTCCGTCGAGCACGCCCCGCCGGTCATGGGTCGTCTCCAGCCGTACGACAGCTGTCCCGGGCCGCACGGCCTGGTGGACGGCGTCCGGGAGGAGCCTGGTCACCCGCGGGGAGCCGGAGTCGGAGTCGAAGCCGAAGTCCAAGTCGACCATCGCACTCGCCTGCCTCCCTGCTTGCCTGTCTGCCTGCTTGCTTGCCTGCCCGGAATGAGGGGGTTCGAGTGGATTTCTCGTTCTCACGGTACTCCCCGGCAGTAGAGTGAGGGATCCGGCCCCCTGCCACACGGGGACACCGAACCCCGAGGTCGCCATGCAGGCCATGCAAACTCCCTCGGACGGGTACGCCGAGGTCCGGGTCGTCGCCGCGTCGCCCGAGGTCGCTCGTCGGGTGGCGGAGATTCTCCGCCGTTGCTTCGACACGACCGAGCAGCGCAGCTATCCGGCGGGCCCCGACGGCGGCACCCTCCTCGACCTCACCGTGGACACCGCCCGCGCGGCGGAACCCGCCCGGTCGTGGCTGGAGACCAGCCGGTCCACGTAGGCGGCCCCGGCGGAAATCGCCCCGCCGGGACGTAGTGCGACCTCGCCTGGGTACACGGAGGGCGCCGTACCGCCCGTGGAGGCTCGATGCCGACGGCGCGTTTCGGTCATACGATGACGAATGGGTTCACCACCCGCCGGAGTCCGCGCAGACAGGGAGCCAGGGCATGATCCGTTCAGCCGACATCCGCGAGTGGCGCAACCGGGACGTGGTCGACGTGAAACAGCGCCGGATCGGCATGCTCGAAGCGGTCTACGTGGACACGGCCACCGACGAACCGGCCATGGCCACCGTCCGGACCGGGCTGCCCACCCGCCACCGGCTGGTCTTCGTCCCCCTCGACGACGTGGTCCTCGGACCGGGCTACGTCAAGGTCTCCTACGACAAGGGGCAGGTGCGCAAAGCCCCGTCGATCGGCACGGACGACGTACTGCCCGCCGAGCAGGAGGAGGAGATCTTCCGGCACTACGGCATGACGTACCGGCCGGGAGCGGCGGGCGAACGTCAGCTCGCCCGCCGCTGACCGTACGTACCCGGCACAGAGGAGGTGGTCCGGTGTGATGGCGCTCTTTCTTCTCCTGGTCCTGGTGGCCGTCGTACTGGGAATCATCGGTGCGGTGGCCGATGGCCTGGGCTTTCTTCTGGTCATCGGCATCGTGGTCTTCGCCGCCGACCTGATCTTCTTCGGGACGCGGATCTCGCGGCGCGCCAGGCGGCGTCCCGTCCGCTGACCGTCAGTCCGTGGCGGTCACTGCCGCCGGGCGGGTGCCCGGGACCGCTCCGTAGCGCGGCCGAGGGGGGCGCCGCCGGGTCCCGCGTCCTGCGGACACGGCCTAGGGCGTGGGAGTGGAGCCCGCTACACCATCGACCGGGGAGGACACCCCCTCGTGGCGTCGTGCCGATTCCGGGATCGTCGATCTCACAAGGTCAGCGGCTCCCCACCGGGAGCCCACCGCTCCCCGAAAGGCTGTGTCCCGTGAAGGCGCTGCTCTCCTCCCGCCCCGTCCTGTGGTTCCTGTTCCTGTTCAACCTCGTCGTCGCCCTGGCCGCGCCGCTCATCGACGACAGCGCGAAGGGCATCGCGACCAGCCTCGGCATGGCGGTCGTCTCCCTCGGGGCGGGAAGCGCCCTGTACAAGGGCCGCGCACAGGCCCGCGTGGAGACCGCGCAGGGCCGACGGCACTGATCCGAGAAGCGGGAGGGCACGTCCTCCGAAGGGTCCGCCCGAGGTACGGGCTGCCACGGCCGACTCCACTCTCCGAGCCGGGGGCAACCGTGAGCAGTGCCGTTCACGGCTTCGCGGGCCGGCGCCGGTCACCCCCTCCCGAAGGAGCGCGCGCCGGACCCCGTGACCCCGGCGCGGAAGGGGCGGCAGAACCGGGCGCCGCCGTACCCCCGTACCCGTCACCCACCACGTCGGCGCCGCAGTCGGTAGTGTCACCGGCTGCGGTACGACGAACCGCGCGAGCGAGGACGGTGGTGGTCATGGCGGGGAGAACGCCCGAACAGGTCGGTGCGACGCGGGAGCTGATCCTCACGGCGGCGGAACGGCTGTTCGCCGAGCGGGGTGTGCACGCCGTGTCCAACCGCCAGATCGGCGAGGCCGCCGGGCAGGGCAACAACACCGCCGTCGGCTATCACTTCGGCACCAAGCAGGACCTCGTACGGGCGGTCGTCCGCCGGCACGCGCAACCGGTCGAGGCGATCCGTGTCCGGCTGGTGGCCGGGATCGGCGACTCCGCCGAGCTGCGGGACTGGGCGACCTGTGCGGTACGCCCCTTCACCGAGCATTTCGCGTCGCTCGGCAGCCCGACCTGGTTCGCGCGGTTCTGTGTCCAGGTACTGACAGACCCCGCGCTCCACACCCTCATGGTGGAGGAGTTCCAGACCTACCCCACGCTGCAACGGCTCGACGCCGGGTTCCGCCGGTGTCTGCCCGGCCTGCCGCCGCGGGTACGGGCCGCGCGCAGCGCCATGGCGGGCCATGTGGTCCTGCACGCCTGCGCCGAGCACGAACGCGCCCTCGCCGTCGGCACCCCCGCCGCGTGGGCGGACTGGGACGATCTGGCGACCAGCGTGAGCGACGCGCTGGTCGGCCTGTGGTCCGCGCCCGTCACGCGGTGATCCGCTCCGGCCCGCGGTCGCGTCGCCGTTCCAGTTCGACGATCGCGACGCGCGCCTGGAGCGCGACCAGCCCCGCGACGAGGACGACGGCGACACCCTGGCCCGCGTCGACGGAGTAGGAGACGACGGGCACAGCGGCCACGCCGGCCAGGAACAGCGACCACAGGACCGGGTTCGAGCGCTTCGACGACTGCGGCGACCTCGGCGACTTCGTGTTCATGACGGGACTTCCCTTCGGGCCTTCGGGGCCGGATCTCTGTTGCTTGAAGCAACGATCCCGCCTCCCACCCCTCCGCCACGAGGGCGCGTACTCCCGAACGCATGGTGCAGCAGGCTCCCCCATGGCTCCCGCTCGGCTCCCCCATGCCTCCCCGCCCATGACGGAACCTTCTCGGCCAAAATAGATCCTTGCCGGACAATGATTAAGTCAGTCGCTTGACTTTATTCTCCGGGCCCGGTTTGGCTGGGGGTCCCCCTCCGAGCAAGGAGCCCCCATGAGCGGCGCCGGCCAGAACGACGTACACACGCTCGACAGTCAGCCCCTCCTCATCTACCCCCTGCCCGCCCCCGCCGCCCTGGAGGCCCCGCCGCAGTGGGCCGAGTTGCGTGAGCGCTGCCCGGTGGCACGGGTCGAGCTGCCCAGCGGTGACGAGGCGTCCCTGGTCACCCGGTACGAGGACGTCCGCAGCGTGCTCGCCGACCCCAGGTTCAGCCGTGATCTGAGCGCGCCCGGCGCCGCCCGCATCGGTGACGACACGGGCGGGCCGTTCGACAACCCGATGGCCGAGACCCTCGCCGCCGAGGGTCACCAGCGCTGGCGCCGGATGGTCGGCCGGTGGTTCACCGCCAGGCGCATGGCCGCCCTGCGGCCGGGCATCGAGGAGATGGCCGACCGGCTCGTCGACGGAATGCTCGCGCACGGCGCGCCGGCCGACCTCGTCACGCATGTGGCCTTCCCGCTGCCCGCGTGGGTGATCTGCGACATGCTCGGCGCCCCCGAGGCGGACCGCGAGAAGTTCACACACTGGGCCGACACCCTGTTCACCCTGCACGACTTCGACGGGGCCGAGGCCGGGGCCGCCCAGGCGGAGTTCACCGCGTACCTCGACGCGCTCGTCGACGCCAAGCGGGACCGGCCCGGCGACGACCTGATCAGCGGGCTCGTCGCCGCCACCGACACCGAGGGCCGGCCGATGTCCGACGCGGGCCTGGTGGCCACGGCCCAGGCCCTGCTGATCGGCGGCCTGGAGACCACCGCGGGCGTCATCGCCAAGATGACGGCCACGCTGCTGGCGGACCGGCGGCACTGGGAGCGTCTGGTCGCCGACCGGTCGCTGGTACCCACGGCGGTGGAGGAACTTCTCCGCTTCGACCCCAACATCAGCTTCGGTCTGCCGCGCTATCTGCACGAGGACGCCGAACTCTCCGACGGCACGCTCATCCCGGCCGGCACCACCGTCATGTGCAGCATGGGGGCGGCCAACCGGGACTCGGCCGTGTTCCAGGATGCCGACGAACTCGACCTGGCCCGCACGGCGAACACCCACCTCGCGTTCGGCGCCGGTCCCTACTCCTGCATCGGCCAGCCCCTGGCCCGTACCGAACTCCAGGCCGTGCTCGACATCCTCCTGCGCCGGCTGCCCACGCTCGAACTGGCCGTGGGCGCCGATGGGCTGAGCCGGGTCGAGGGGCTCATCGTGGGGCGCCTGACGGAGGTTCCGGTGCGCTGGTGACCGGCCGGGGCGAGCCGTGAGCCGTCCGGCCGCCGGGCCGCAGACCCCCGTCCGGCGGCCGGACACCCCACTCCCGTCTCCCCCGACCGGCCGGACCGTCAGGGGATCGCGCCGGTGTCGTAGCCGGAGGCGAGGGTCGCGCGGCCGGACCGGGCGGCGCCCAGGTGATCCTCCGCCCCGCCGCATCCGGCGCCGGATGCCGTCGATCGCGCGGTGCGTTCTCCGCGTTGTGCATCGCGGTCCGCCGCTACGGCTGGAACGCGCCGTCGTGCCGTGGCGCGGGCGGCGCAACCGCCGTACGGCAAGCGCTCGTTGAACACAGCGCCGTACGGCAGGCGCTCGTTGGACACAGGTGCTCTTCGTCCGGCCGCCGGCCCCCGGTCGGCTCCGTCCTCTCCGCTCAGTCGTCCTGCGGCCCAGTGGCGGCGGCGACACCGTGGGACAACCGCAGCACCGCGTCACGCACCGCATCACCCTGCACGAGCGTGGGGGCACATCCGTGGGCCCCTCAGGTGTATCCGTGGTGACCCGCTCACTGTGCGCGGAGGGCGTCCGCGGGCGGGGTGCGCAGGGCCTGGCGGGTGGGGAGTTCGATGGTGAGGAACGCCGTGGCGGTGACCGTCAGCACGAGCGCGGGCAGCAGCCACACCGGGCCCGCCGGCCAGGGCCGGCCGAGGAAGCCCTGGCCCAGGAGGGCGAGGGGTACGGCGGACAGCAGCAGGGCCGTGGTGAGCGCGGTGGCCGCGGTCACCGCCGCCTCGCGGCGCATCATCGCGCGGATCTGGCGGGGCGTCGTGCCGTTGAGGCGCAGGGCGCCCAGTTCGACCCGGCGCTGGGCGGTCGCGGCGACGAGCTTGTTGGCGATGCTGAGCAGCAGATAGACCAGCAGGACCACGATCAGGGCCAGGTTGATCCACACCTCCGGCGGCGCGTCCGCCAGCCCGTCGCCGGAGGCGGCCGGGTCGGTGTCCTCGACCGCCAGACCGGGACGGTCCGCGGCGAAGGCGGCCACGGCCTGCCGGGCGGTCGCCGTGCCGTCCGTACGGACCAGGATGCTCTGGTCGAGCCCGGTGGTGGTGTGACCGGCGGCCAGGTCGTGGGAGAGGACCACGTCGCCGAAGCCGAGGCCCCGGTCGTAGACGGCGACCACCTCGGCGTCGGCCTTCGCACCGTCGCCGAGCACGAGACTCACCCGACGGCCCACGGACGCGTCCCGCGAGCGGGCGGCATCGCTGCTGACGGCGACGGTCGCCCCGGTGAGCCGGCTCAGGCTGCCGTCCGTCACACCGAGGTCCAGGACGTCCGCCGCGTCCGGCGTGAGGATCATCGCGGAGCCGGACTCGGCCTGCGGGTCACCGAACTGCTCGTACGTCCACACCACGCCGGTGGTGCTCACGGGAGCCGCCGCCCGTACCCCGCTCGTCTTCCGTACGTCGGCGAGCGTGCCGGCGGGCAGTCCGCCCAACCCCGGTGCGCCGAGGCGCTGTTGGGCGAGGGTGCCGGTGCGGGTGTCGTCGGCGGTGGCGGCCAGCACGGTGGTCTGGGTGAGGGTGTACGTCAGGACGAACACGACCGCCATGGCCAGCGTGCTGACGATCCCCGCGTTGCGCAGGGCGTAGGCGCGGACGTTGGCCATCGCCAGCCAGGTCGGCGCGGAGGCGCCGGAGCGCGTCAGCCGGGCCGCCGTACCGCCGACGCCCCGCACGAGAGCCGGTCCTGCCAGGGCCAGGCCGATCGCACCGAAAATGCCCGCCAGGGAGGTGGCCGTCGCGCCGATGACCGTACGGGAGAACAGCGGCAGGACCGACATGGCGGTCGCGCCGACGATGACGAGAACGCCGATGCGCGTCCGGATCCGTGACGGGTCGCGCGGCTCACTGCGCGACTCGGCGACGGCCTCGGTGGCCGGCATCCGCGAGGTGCGCCACGCCGAGCCCCGGGCCGAGACCTGCACGGTCAGAGCCAGCAGGAGGACCGTCGCGAGGGCGGGCAACGGGCTGATGGTGAGCGGGAGTTCGGCCGGGACGACACCCCGGTCCGCGAGCATTCCGCGGAACTGCCCGGCCAGCAGATAGCCGAGCGCCACACCGGGTACGAGGGCCACGGCCGCGACGACGGTCGACTGCGCGGCGGCAAGTCGCCGTATCTGCCGGGGAGTTGCACCGACGGCCCGCATCAGCGCGAGATCGCGGCGCTGCCCGGCGATCGACACGGCCAGCGCGCTCGCCATCACGAACCCGGTGATCAGCAGGACGATCCCGGAGAGCGACCCGGCGAGCAGGATCAGGAGAGAGCGGGACGCGCCCGCTCCGGGCGAGACGAGGTCCCCGCGATCCGCACCGGTGACCACCTCAAGTCCGGTGCCCTTCAACTCCGTTCGAACCTCGGCGGCGACCTTCTCCTCGGCGCCGGGAGTGGTGCGCAGGCCGATCAGGTCGACGGTTCCGGCGCGGGGGTTGCTGGTGCCGGTGCCGTCGCTGGGGGCGGTGCCGTCGGCGACGCCGGTGCTGCTGCCGCCTGTGGTGTCGGTGCCGCTGCCAGTGCCGGTGCCCTGGCCACCGCTGTCGGTGCCGGTGCCCTGACTGCCGTTGCCGTCTGTACCGCTGCCGGTGCCGCTGCCCCCACCGCCCCGCCCCGCCAGACGTACGGCCGTCGTGTCCGCGAAGAAGACGCCGGCGTCCGGTGCGTCGACGATCGCCGAGACGCGATATCCGGCGGTGGGACGGGCGTTGACGACCACCTGGACCCTGTCTCCCACCTCGACGCCCGCCGCCGTGGCCGTGGCGCTGTCCACGGCGACCTCGTCGGCACCGGCCGGCCCGGCGCCCTCCACCCGCGCGCCGTCCAGCAGCTTCAGCGAGGACCAGCCGTGCCCGGCGGCCTGGGGATCCCCGACCGGGACGACCTGGCCATGGGCGTCGACGAGCGCGGCGGGGAAGCCGAGGTCGCCGACGGCGTCGGTGACACCCTCCAACCCGGCCAGTTCGCCGACCAGTCGGGCCGGGACGCTACGGCGTTCCGGGAGCGCCAGCGGCAGGTCGCCGGGCGGATGGAACTCCTGGTCGGCGGCGACGATCACGTCCGCGCCGCTGAGCCGGCCGGCGGGGAGGTGGGAGCGCAGGCCGGACTCGGCGAGGACGCCGGTGCCGGTGATCAGGGCCGCGCCGCCGAGGACCGCGCACGCCACGGCGATCAGCGCGGCGATCCGGTGCCGGACCATCTGTACGGCGAGACCAAGCATGGCAGTCATGGGTCAGACCTCTCCCAACTCGACGAGACGGCGGGCCAGTTCGGGGGCGGTCGGCGCGTCGAGGGCCTCGACGACCCGGCCGTCGGCCATCACCAGCACATGGTGTGCGCGGGCCGCGGCGGCCGGGTCGTGGGTGACCATCACGACCGTCTGCTGGAGGTCGTTGACAAGGTCCCGCAGCAGGTCGAGCACCTCATGGGCGCTGCGCAGATCCAGCGCACCGGTCGGCTCGTCGGCGAACACGACGGCCGGCCTGGCCACCAACGCCCGTACGACGGCGGCCCGTTGCTGCTGGCCGCCGGACAGCTCGGCCGGGCGGTGGGCGAGCCGGTCACCGAGCCCGACCCGCTCGACCAGCGTCCGCAGCCAGTCGCGGTCCGGGGTACGGCCCGCCAGGCGCAGCGGCAGCGTGATGTTGTCCTCGATGCTGAGCGAGGGGATCAGGTTGTACGCCTGGAACACGAACCCGACGCGCTCCCGGCGCAGTTCGGTACGGCGGGTCTCGTTCAGGCCGGCGATCTCGTGACCGTCGATCCGGACACTGCCCGAGGTCGGGGAGTCGAGCCCGGCGGCGCAGTGCATCAACGTGCTCTTGCCGGAGCCCGAGGGGCCCATCACCGCGAGGAACGTCCCGCGTCGCACGGTCAGCGACACGTCGTCGAGGGCGCGCACACCACCCGCGTACTCCTTGCCGACCCGGTCCAGGGCGATGGCCGGCGCCGACGCGTCGTACCCGGTGACCGCGGGGCGGCGGGTCCGGGCGAACACGGGGCTCATCGACGGCCCCGCAGGCTGCGTACGACGAGGGTCCCGCCGGCGAGCACGGTGACCGCACCGCAGCACAGGTTCACCCAGCTGTGCGCACCACCGACCGAGGCCGCCATGTTGCCGACCGCACTGAGCACGACCAGGATCCAGAGCAGGCTGCGCGCGATGTCCGCACGCGTGGGGGCGGTGTCGCTCCGCTGGTGAAGGGGGTAGGGGTCGGTGTTCGGCATGGGGTTCGTCATGGGGTTCCTCCCGAGGTCTGCTGTCGTCACCGACGCTATGGATCGGACCCCCCTCGGGCCGATCCCGTAGCCCGCCCGGTTCGGGGTACAGCAGGCTGTACTCCCCGGCACCCGGCCGGACGGCGAACCGCCCTACGCCATAAGGTCCTTGGCGACAGAGGGAGGGCGCATGGTCAGCCACCGAGAGGGCCTCGCCGATCACCGGAGCGCGGGGCTCAAGGAGACCGTCGTACGGAGTCTGCGTGCCGCGCGTGCCGCGGTCGGGGAGTTGGCGTCCGGGCTCGGTACCGCTCTCCCCGCCCTGGTTCTGCTGCTCTGGCTGGGCGTCACCGCCGTGACCAGCTTGGTCGGGCTCGGGCTGCTCATGGTGCCCGCGGTGCTGCGTGCGCTGCATGCTCTCGCCGGGCGGGAGCGTGCGCGGCTGGGGCGGCGGGGGCCCGAGGTCGTCGCGCCGGAGCCGCCGCCGACGCGGCTGCGGCCCGCCCTCGTCGACCCCACCACCCGGCGGGAACTGCGCTGGCTGGGGCGGCACGCCAGCCTGGGGCTGGTGCTGGGGGTGCTCGGCGTGCTGCTGCCGCTCGTCGCCGTGCGCGACACCCTCTTCCCGCTGTACTGGACGTTCATGCCCGGCAACGCCACGGCCACGTCCGTGGGTTACGGCAGCGCGCGATCCTGGCCGGACGCCCTCGCCGTGGCCATGCTGGGCCTGGGCTGGATCTTCATCATCCTCGGGCTCGGCCCCGGTATGGGCCGGCTGCAGGCCCGCCCCGGGCGCGAACTCCTCGCGGCCGGACCGGAGACGGATCTGTCCCTCCGTATCGTCGAACTCACCGCCACCCGCGCCGCCGCGCTCGACGCCCACGCGACCGAACTGCGCCGTATCGAGCGGTCGTTGCACGACGGCACCCAGAACCGGATCGTCTCCGTGACCGTCCTGCTCGGCGCCGCCCGCCGGATGGTGGCCCGCGATCCTGCCGGTGCCGACGAACTCCTCGAACGCGCCCAGTCAGCCGCCGAACAGGCCCTGGCGGAGCTGCGTACCGTCTCCCGGAGCATCCTGCCGCCGGTGCTCGCCGACCGCGGTCTTGCCGGGGCGCTCTCCGGGCTCGCCGCGAACTGCGCGGTGCCCTGCCGGATCGACGTCGACGTGCCCGCGCGCTGCGCCGCCTCCGTCGAGGCCACCGCCTACTTCGTGGTCGCCGAGGCCCTGACGAACATCGCCAAGCACAGCGGCGCCGGACACGCCACCGTCACCGCGTACAGCCGAGGCGGCCGTCTCGTCCTGTGCGTCGAGGACGACGGCCGGGGCGGCGCGGACGAGGACGGCGGCTCCGGACTCACCGGCATCCGCGGCCGGATCGCCGCGCACGACGGCACCCTCTCCCTGGCCAGCCCGCCCGGCGGCCCGACGACCCTGAAGGTGGATCTTCCCTGTGGAGCATGACCGTACGGATGCCGGTATGCGCATCGTGATCGCCGAGGACGACGCCCTGCTCAGGGAGGGTCTCGCCCTGCTGCTGCGTGCCGAGGGCCTCGACGTGGTGGCCACCGCGGGCACCCCCGACGAGGCGCTGACCGCCATCGACGCGCACAGGCCGGACGTCGCGATTCTCGACGTACGGATGCCGCCGACCCACACCGACGAGGGGATCGTCGCGGCGGTCGAGGCCCGGCGCCGACGGCCCGACCTGGCCGTCCTCGTGCTGTCCGCGTACGTCGAACAGAGCTTCGCCACCGAGCTGTTGGGCGGCGGGGTGGGCGGGCTCGGCTATCTGCTCAAGGAACGCGTGGGCAGAGTCGAGGAGTTCCTCGACGCCCTGCACCGGGTGGCGTCCGGCGGCACCGCCATCGACCCCGAGGTCGTCGCCCAGCTCTTCACCCGCTCCCGCCAGGACACCCGCCTCGACCGGCTCAGCCCGCGCGAACGGGACGTCCTCGCCCTGATGGCCGAGGGCCTCGGCAACACCGCCATCGCCGAACGGCTCGTCGTCACCGAGGGCGCCGTCCACAAGCACATCCGCAGCATCTTCGCCAAGCTCGACCTGTCCCCCACGGACCAGGTGGACCGGCGGGTGGCGGCGGTCCTGCGCTATCTGGAGGATCTGCGGCGACTGGCCTGACCCGCTGCCGAAAGCGTCTGTTCCAGGCGTGGACGGCTGTTCCAGGGGGTGGACGGCTGTTGGTGGCGTGCTCCGGCTGGGGTAGAAATGGGCCCCATGAGTCACGAGCCCTTGGTGCGACGCCTGGTCATCGACCTGTGCCGACGCCCGGCCGCGTGTTGTCTCTGATCCCGCGTTTCTGACGCGCCCTCATTCATCTCCGCACCGCGTCACGCCGTGCGGGGACACGCCCGTGGGTCATCTGGAGACGCGATGGAAAGACGTCAGCTGGAATATTTCATCGCCGTCGTCGAGCACGGCGGATTCACCGCCGCGGCCACCGCACTCCATGTCGCCCAGCCCTCGCTGTCACATGCGATCCGGTCCCTGGAGCGGGAGTTCGGCGGCCGGCTGTTCCACCGGCTGCCGCAGGGCGTCGCCCTGACCGCGGCGGGCGAGGCGCTGGTACGCCCGGCCCAGCAGGTCCTGCGCGACCTGTCCACGGCCGGTTCCCTGGTCCGGGAGGTGCTCGGGCTCAGCGGCGGCCGGCTGGACATCGTTTCGCAGACAACCCTTTCGGTGGACCCCCTCGCCGAGATGCTGGGTCGCTTCCACCGCGCGCATCCGAAGGTCTCCGTACGCGTGGTCGACCCGGAGCGCGGCCCCGCCGTGGCGCAGATGGTCGCCGCCGGACAGTGCGAACTCGGCCTGGTGGACGCCTCGGTGCCCACGACGGACCTGCGTGGCATCGACCTGCCGGAGCAGGAGATGCACGTCGTGCTGCCCACCGACCACCCGCATCCGGCGGGCGACACCATCACCTCGCGCGAACTGGTCGCCCTGGACCTGATCGTGACCCCGCCGGGCACCGAGACCCGGGCGGCGGTCGACGACGTGTGCACCGCTCTGGGCGTCGCCCCACGGATCGCGGTGGAGACCGCCCACCGCGCGATGATCGTGCCGCTGGTCCTCTCCGGCGTGGGCGCCGCCCTGCTGCCCGCCTCCATGGCCCGGGACGCGGCCCTGCGCGGCGCCAGGATGCTGTCCCACCGGCCACGCCTGATCCGCCACGGCCGGCTGGTGTGGCGGTCGGGCCCGCTGTCCCCGGCGGCGCAGGCATTCGTGGACCTCGCGTCCGTCCCGTCCGTTCAGTAAGAATCTCCAACAGGCGTGTCCAGTAGGCGTGTCCAGCATTCATAGAAGTTTTCTATACCCCTCATTCAAAACCGGTTCGCGGGAATTCAAGGTCCGTCATTGACCGGCCTCGGCGAGAACTGAGACTTTTCCGGGGCAGCGAATCGGAGAAACGAATGACTGAGTTCGATGGCGGACGGCACATACTTCCGCGCCCCGATACCCGTCGGCCCCTGACGACCGCGATGGACATCCACGACCAGGAGACCCCGTTCACACCCGTCGGCCCGGTCCCGCCGCCCGAGGGCGCGCCGAACGTGGTCGTCGTCCTCGTCGACGACCTCGGCTTCGGCACCTCCAGCGCCTTCGGCGGCCCGTGCGAGATGCCCACCGCCGAACGGCTCGCGGACAACGGCCTGCGCTACACCCGCTTCCACGTCACGGCCCTGTGCTCACCGACCCGCCAGGCCCTGCTGACCGGCCGCAACCACCACTCGGTCGGCATGGGCGGCACCACCGAGATGACCACCGCGGCCCCCGGCTACAACGGCTTCCGGCCGCGCAGCGCGGCGACCATGGCCCAGATCCTCCAGGGCAACGGCTACAGCACGGCCGCCTTCGGCAAGTGGCACCAGACCCCGCCCCGGGAGATCAGCGCGGTCGGCCCGTTCGACCGCTGGCCGACCGGCGAGGGCTTCGACACCTTCTACGGCTTCATGGGCGCCGAGATGAACCACTGGTACCCGCTGCTGTACGAGGGCACCACCCCCGTCGAGCCGGACCGCCGCCCCGAGGACGGCTACCACCTCTCCGAGGACCTCGTCGACCACGCCGTCGACTGGGTACGCACCCAGCGCACCCTGACTCCGGACAGGCCCTTCTTCACCTACCTCGCCCTGGGCGCCGCCCACGCCCCGCTGCACGTCGGCCCCGAGTGGCAGGACAAGTACCGGGGCCGGTTCGACCACGGCTGGGACCGCCAGCGCGAACTCACCCTGGAACGGCAGAAGACGCTCGGCGTCGTACCCGAGGACGCCCAACTCGCCCCCTGGGCCGAGGGAGTTCCCCACTGGGACGAACTCACCGACAACCAGCGGCAGTTGGCCGCCCGCTTCATGGAGACGTTCGCCGCCTTCACCGAGCACGCCGACGTCCAGGTCGGCAGGTTCGTCGACGCCCTGGCGGAACTCGGCGTACTGGACGACACGATCGTCCTCTACATCCTGGGCGACAACGGCGCCTCGGGCGAGGGCGGCATCGAGGGCACGATCGTCGAACACCGCCTCGGACACGGCATCGTGGACGACCCGGACGAGATGATCGGCCACCTCGACGAGATCGGCGGCCCGCTCAGCTACCCGATCGCCCCGGCGGGCTGGGCGCTGGCGCTCAACACCCCCTACCAGTGGACCAAGCAGGTCGCCTCGCACTTCGGCGGCACCCGGGACGGCATGGTCCTGCACTGGCCGCGCGGAGTACCCGAACCCGGGGGACTGCGGCACCAGTTCGCGCACGTCATCGACGTACTGCCGACGGTCCTGGAGTGCGCGGGCGTTCCGGCGCCGTTCAGTGTGGACGGGGTGCCGCAGCAGCCCATCGAGGGGGCGAGCATGCGGCGGACGCTCACCGAGCCGCAGGCGCCCGAGCACCGGCGTACCCAGTACTTCGAGATGTGCGGCAACCGGGGCATCTACCACGACGGCTGGATGGCGGTCACCCGGCACGGCGTCCCCTGGGAGATGGTGCCCGACGGCAAGGACCGGCGGTTCGCCGACGACGTCTGGGAGCTGTACGACATCACCCGCGACTGGAGTCAGGCGCACGACCTCGCCGCCCAGCACCCGGACAGACTCCGCCAGTTGCAGGACCTGTTCCTGATCGAGGCGGCGAAGCACCAGGTCTTCCCGCTGGACGACCGGGTCACCGAGCGGGAGAACCCCGTCATGGCCGGCCGTATCGACCTGATGGGCGACCGGACGTCCATCACCTACCGCGCGGGCATGCGCCGCTTCACCGAGGAGACCACCCTCAACGTCAAGAACCGCTCGCACAGCATCACGGCCGACGTGGATCTGCCGGAGGAGGCGGCTGCGGCGGAGGGCGTGATCATCGCGCAGGGCGGCCGGTTCGGCGGCTGGTCCCTGTACTTCACCGGGGGCAGACCGGCGTACGCCTACAACCACTTCGGCCTGAGCGTGTACACCGTGCACGGCGCCGAACCCCTCACCCCCGGACGGCACGAGATCCGGCTCGACTTCGCCTACGACGGCGGCGGACTCGGCAGGGGCGGAACCGCCGTACTCCTGGTGGACGGCGAGCAGCACGCGGCCGGGCGGGTCGAGCGGACCGTCCCGTACTACTTCTCCTTCGACGAGACCCTCGACGTCGGGGTGGACCTGAGCACCCCGGTGACCGACGACTACCCCGTCCTCGACAACGAGTTCACCGGGACCATCCACACCGTGCGCATCGACCTCGGCGACGACGGGGACACCGGGTCGTCCGAGTCTTCCGAGTCGTCCCAGTACGACGGTGGGCTGCACCGGCGCGTCATGGGGGCCCAGTGAACTGCTGTACGCCGTCCGGCGGCGGCCGGGCCGTGGAGCGGGCGGCGGAGCCACAGCGATCCGCCGCCCTCCCCGCTGTCACCGAGGGCATGGTGGCCGTTCCCGCCGGTGAGTTCCTCATGGGCAGCGAGGACCGGCTCGCCCACCCCGCCGACGGGGAGGGCCCGGTACGGACCGTGCACGTCGACGCGTTCTGGATGGACGCCTGCACGGTGTCCAACGCCGAGTTCGCGCGCTTCGCCGCCGACACCGGGTACCGCACCTCCGCCGAACGGACCGGCTGGTCGTTCGTGTTCGCCGGGCTGCTCCCGGACGACTTCCCGCCGACCCGGGGTGTGGTGGGCGCCCCCTGGTGGCGTCAGGTCGAGGGCGCCGACTGGCGGCGGCCCGACGGACCGCACTCCACCTGGGAGGACCGGGCCGGTCACCCGGTCGTCCACGTCGACTGGGACGACGCCCACGCCTACTGCGCCTGGGCCGGCAAACGCCTGCCCACCGAGGCGGAATGGGAACGCGCCGCCCGAGGGGGACTGCACGGGAAGGTGTTCCCCTGGGGCGACGAGTTCGAGCCGGGCGGCCTTCCCCGGATGAACGTGTGGCAGGGCGACTTCCCGCACCGCCACCCGACGGCCGACGGCTGGTACGGCACCTGCCCCGTCGACGCGTTCGCCCCCGGCGGCTTCGGCCTCTACAACGCCACGGGCAATGTGTGGGAGTGGTGTGAGGATCCGCTCTCCCCCGTTCCCGTCCGCGTCTCCGGCGGGCAGGAGCGCGTCACCAAGGGTGGCTCCTACCTCTGCCACGCCTCCTACTGCCGCCGCTACCGGGTCGCCGCGCGACAGGGCCTGTTCCCGGACTCGGCGACCGGCAACGTGGGTTTCCGGTGCGCCCTGGACGACATCACTTCATGACTTCATGACTTCACGCTAAGGAGCAGGACCCATGGCACAGCGAGAGCGAGCGGGACGGTGGCGTTCCGGCGCGGCGGGGATGGCCGTACTCGGTCTCACCCTGACCGCGTGCGGCGGCGCGAAGGTCGGCGACGAGCCGGCAGCCGCAGGCGCCGCTTCGGGCAAGTGCGGGACGTTCAACATCGCGGTCAACCCATGGGTGGGCTACGAGGCGGACGCGGCGGTCGTCGGCTATCTCGCGGAGCACGAACTCGGCTGCGAGGTGGCCGAGAAGGACCTGAAGGCGGAGATCGGCTGGCAGGGGTTCGAGACGGGCGAGGTCGACGCCATCCTGGAGAACTGGGGCCACGACGACCTGAAGAAGAAGTACATCGACCAGCAGGAGACCGCCGTGAACCTCGGCGCGACCGGCAACAAGGGGATCATCGGCTGGTACATCCCGCCGTGGATCGCGAAGAAGTACCCGGACATCACCGACTGGAAGAACCTCAACAAGTACGCCGCGAACTTCAAGACCTCCGAGTCGGGCGGCAAGGGCCAGCTCCTCGACGGCGACCCGTCGTACCAGACCAACGACGAGGCCCTGGTGGAGAACCTGAAGCTGGACTTCAAGGTGGTGTACGCGGGCAGCGAGACGGCCCTGATCCAGAGCTTCCGTGACGCCGAGAAGAACAAGAAGTGGATGATCGGCTACTTCTACGAGCCGCAGTGGTTCCTGTCGGAGGTGCCTCTGGTGCACATCAAGCTGCCCGCGTACACGGCGGGTTGCGACAAGGACCCGGCGAAGGTGGCCTGCGACTACCCGGCGTTCGACCTCGACAAGATCGTCAGCACCCGGTTCGCCAAGTCGGGCAGCCCGGCGTACGACCTGGTGAAGAACTTCAGTTGGACGAACGACGACCAGAACACCGTCGCCAAGTACATCGCGCTCGACAAGATGCCCCCGGAGGCGGCGGCGAAGAAGTGGATCGACGCCAACCCGGGCAAGGTGAAGGCCTGGCTCGACTGATCCCCGGGGCGGCGACCTTGGATCAGACGGGTACGCGTAGCGATGACTCCCCGGTCCGCCAGGCGTCGAGGAGGCGCTCGGACAGGCGGTCTTCGAGATACGTGGTGGCGTCCGCCCCGAAGGCGACGTCGCGGTCCAGGTGGGGCTCCTCCTCCAGGAGGCCCGCGACGACTTCGTGGCGGACGACCTGTTCGTGCACGGCGTCGGCCTCGACGTGCTCGTCGTAGAAGTGCTCGGCTGCCGGTCCGGCGCCGGTGCGCCGCATGGCCTGGGCGAGGCGCCGTGAACCCGGGGACGAGGTGATCTCGACGGCGGCGAAATGTCCCACCAGGGCTCCTCGCAGGGCGCGGTGCAGGCCGAAGAGGGACATCACGTTCACGGTGGCGAGGGCTTCGGCGCCGGCCGCGTCGAGATAGTGCCCGTACGAGGTGTCCAGGCCGAGGTCGGCCATGAGGTCGGCGTACAGGCGGGCGTGCACGCGGTCCGCGCGGCCTCCGCCGAACTCGTCGAACTCCACGGCGGCCATTCCCGCCTTCGCCCTCCCCCACAGCCGGGGCAGAACCCAGGCATGCGGGTCGGCCTCCTTGAGGTGGTAGAGCGACCGCTGGGCGGCGTACTCGCGCACCTGCCACAGCTCGCCCTCGTGCTGGAGGAAGTGGCTGACACCGCTGCCGTCGACCGGCTCGACGAGCAGCTCGTCCAATGCCTCACCGGCGCGTTCACGCGCGGGCACGGCGTCGCGAAGGGCCCCGAGAAACAGCTCCTCGGCAGCGGCTCGGAACTTGAGCAGGTCGGGATCCCATTCGCGGTCGGCGCCGGCGTCGGCTTCTGCGAATCCCCGGTAATGCAGCTCGTAGCACATGTACAGGGCCAGCTGCAGATCATCTCCGAACGGGGTGGCGCCGGGAACCGCCTTGTCGTCCGGGAGCGGCCCCCTGTTTCGTACGTATGCGCCGACCGCCGCCGAGACCGGGCCACGGGCGGGTGGCAGGGGCGGCTCTTTCGGTGGCCCCTTCGGTGGCTCTTTCGGTGGGAGGTCCATGGGCACCGAGTACCCGCGATCGGACCGCTCACCTGCGGCGTCGCGCGGCTGGGCGCCGACATGACCGGTTTCTTCCAGGGCACGCGAGAGCCCCGGGACTCCTGACGAGTCCCGGGGCCGTGCCGCTCGGAGCGGGCGTGGGGTCAGACGGTCGGGCCGCCTGACGCGGTGCCGGTGCCTGTGCCCCTGCCGTAGTGAGTACCCAGCTCGTCGTGATAGCCCTGGTTGCCGAGGTGCTTCTCACGGTCGAACTCCGGAGCGTCCTTGATCTCCTGCTTGGTGCGGCCGACGAAGATCTTCCGCTCGTTCGGGTCGATACCGACGACCGTGCTCGCCGGGAGCAGGACCTCCTTGCCGAAGATCCACACACCGGTGTCCACCACCAGATAGGCGGCGCCGGCGTCATCGGAGTGCTTGTCGACCTTGCCGATGCCGCCGTCCGTGGCCTCGACCTTGAACCCGGTGAGGTCGACGCCCGCCTGACGGCCAGCAGTCGAACCGTAATTCCACATATTCCCGGTCACGCGAAAACAACTCCTCCGGTAAACGGAGGACAGACGGTAATCCCCGCCGTTCCTCCTTTTTCCGTACGTCGTGCGCGGCGATTTCCTTGACCGCCTTTATTGCGGTTGCCCTGCGTCCAGGGCCCCACACCTCTGGGAGTAAAAGTTATTTCCTTGAAATTCACCACAGTTTTTCAGTGCAGAACCCGCACCAAATAATTTGCCCGCCACAATTTGCCCGCCCGCCTCTCGTTACGTCTGCGGCCAGGGGGTACTCGTGCACCGATGACAACCGAAGCCCTCACCGCCGCCCCCGGCCTGCGTTGCTGGGTCCCTGCGGGCGGAGGTCGTCGACCGGGCCGTACTGCCCTTCGGGCGGGTCCTGCGCTCCCGGCTCACCTGGCTGCGCGAGCGGGGCCTGACGGCCGGAGGGACGACAGAGGAGCTGGTGGTGATCCGTGCCGAACACGCCTGAACACCTCCGCCGGGTCCGCGTCCGCGTCCAGCGCGACGGGCCCCTGCTCATCGAGGGGCCGGTCGAAGTGGTGGGCGAGGACGGCGAGTCGACGGTCTCGGACCGCTTCGCGGTGGCGGTCTGCACCTGCCGCCGCAGCCGCCTCTTCCCCTGGTGCGACACCAGCCATCGCCGACGCCAACCGTCCGACCCGGAGGAGGGCGGGGCCCCCTGACCGGCTCCAGCTCCCCGGAACGCCCCTCACCCGCCGGTGACGCCATGAGCGGCGTCACCGGCGGGTGAGGGTCAGGCCTCGGGCCCAGGCACAGCTGGCACAGGCACAGCTGTCAGAGAATCGGGCCAGGGCCGCCGAGGGTACCGGGACCACGAGTGCCGGGACGGGGAGTGCCGGGAGTGCCGCCGGGGCTGCCGGACGGGCCGGGGGTACCAGGCGTACCGGGGTCGCCGGACTCACCGGGCCGGATGCGGCCTCGCCAGGCGCCCGTCTCGGCGCCGCGCTCCTCGATGTAGTCCTTGAAGCGGTGCAGGTCTCCCTTGACCCGGCGGTCGATCATGCCGAGCGCGTCCGCGCCCTTCTCGGCCATACCGCTGGGCTCGACGTCCATCGTCAGCTCCACGCGGGTGTGCGTGTCGTCCAGCCGTTCGAAGCGGACCGAGCCGCGCTGCTGGGTGTCGCCGCCGACGGACCGCCACGTGATCCGGTCGTCCGGCAGCTGGTCGACGATCTCGGTGTCGAACTCGCGCCGCACCCCGCCGATCTTGGTGGTCCAGTGGTTGTGCCGGTCGTCGAGCTGCCGCACCTCCTCGACGCCCTCCATGAACTTCGGGAACTCCTCGAACTGGGTCCACTGGTTGTAGGCGGTGTGGACGGAAACCTCCACGTCCACTGCTTCCTGCACCGTGCTCATGGTTTCCTCCTCATATACTCCGTTCGCGGTTTTTCTTCCGTACGACACCGGGTACCCAGGTCCGCGGATCGAAGACATCCGGAACGGGTGCGCCCGGCCGCGGCACCGGCCCGTCGTCCGGCCGGGGTCGTAGTCCGTCCTCTAACTCCGGTTGGAGACAACGGTGTTGGGATCAGATTCTGAGTCGATGTTCCGCCGTGCCCGTTCTTCAAGAATGTGTGGACCGAGCGAGGACACGACGACCGACTCAGGAGTCTGTGATGAGCACCAAGACGGGACCCCAGCGATTCCCCGGCGCGAGCCGTGCGAACTGGTACCAGGACGACTTCGGCGGTGACCCGATGCAGGTCGACGCCGTCGTCCTGCACACCACGGAGGGTTCCGCCCTGCCCGGGTACGGCGGCGGCTCCTCCGCGCCGAACCTGACCGCGGTCCCCGACCTGGCCGCCAAGAAGCTGAAGTGGTACCAGCACTTCGACATAGAGACGTCCTCCAGAGCCCTGGTCAACCTGCGCGGCGGCGTCGAGACGAACACCCTCAACGTGTGCCAGGTCGAGCTGGTCGGCACCTGCGACCCGAAGACCCACGCGAAGTGGCAGAAGGCCGGCCAGGCGCACATCTACTGGCCGGACGCCCCCGACTGGGCCCTCCAGGGCATCGCCCGCTTCCTCGCCTGGACGCACGAGGAGCACGGCGTACCGCTGTCCGGCCCGAAGTCGTGGCCCGCCTATCCCACCTCGTACGCGTCCGGCGGCGGCCAGCGGATGACGGCCGCCCAGTGGAAGGCCTTCAAGGGCGTCTGCGGGCACATGCACGTGCCCGAGAACGTCCACGGCGACCCCGGCGCGGTCGACTTCGCCAGGATCGTCAAGTACGCCAAGGCCGAACTGGACCTGGACGACGACACCCCGGCGACGACCACCCCGGCCAAGCCCGCGGTCCCCGCGTTCCCGGGGCGCAAGTACTTCGTCGCCGGGGCCTCGAACGCTTACGTCCTCCAGCTCGGCAAGCAGCTGGTGAAGCGCGGCTTCGGCGACCACTACAAGGTCGGCCCGGGCAAGTCCTGGGGCGAGGCGGACCGGCTGAACGTACGGGACTTCCAGAAGTCCCGGAAGGAGCTGCGCGGCGACGCCGACGGCACCCCCGGGCCGCTGACCTGGCGCCTGCTGTTCTCGTAACCTTCAGTGCCGTCAGTGCCGTCAGTGCCGTCAGTGCCGTCAGTGCCGTCAGTGCCGTCAGTAGCCGTCAGGGACGGCCGCCCCCACCCCCGCCCCCGAAGCCGCCGCCCTCCGGGGCCTCGCCCGCCGTGACCGTGGCGATCTTCTCGGCGGAGCCCAGCTCACCCGACTCGGCCAGACCGCCGGTGTCGGTGCCCGAGGCACTGCCACCGGCGTGAACCGTGTACTCCTCGCCGCTCTTGATGCCCGCTCCGGAGTACACGATGTTCTGGGCGGCCTTCGAGGTGACGTACGACGCCACGACCTTGCCGTCGGAGTCGGCGATGTGCACGGTCGTGCCCGCCTCGACGGCCGAGTCGAGCGTGGCCGAGAGCCAGCCCTGCTCGGACTCGCCGTCGGGGGCGACGACCATGCCCGCGCTGCCGGCGGCGAGCAGCGTGCCGCCGCTGACGGTGAAGCTGCCGTTGACGTCGAGGGCGCCGTTGCCGTTGCGCTCGGGCCCGTTGACGACAACCGTCCCGCCGGTGATCTCGGCGGTGCCGTTGGAGTCGAAGCCGTCGCCCTCGGAGTCGATGACCAGGGTGCCGCCGGTCACCTTGACGATGAAGTCGCCGACGCCCTCACCGCCGCCTCCGCCACCGGGACCGCCGCCTCCGCCGAAGCCGCCCTGGTCACCCTCTTCGCTCGAAGTGGCCTCGCTGCCGGACGCGTTGACGCCGTCGTCACTGGAGACGACGTCGGTCGAACCGCCGCTGACGAGGATGTCCTTGCCCTCCAGGCCCTCGTTCGCCCGCGTGACCTTCACCGTGCCCGCGCTGATGACGAGGTCGCCCTCGGCGTGCACTCCGTCGTCACCGGCGGCGAGGGTGGTGCTGGCGCCGCCGAGGTGGACGGCACCATCGCCGTGCAGGGCGTCGGCGGAGGACGTGACGTCGACGGTGCCGCCCTCCAACACCGTGATGACGCCCGACTTCAGCCCGTGGGCGGAGGAGTCGTCGGAGGCCTCGCTGGTGACGGCGATCTTCCCGCCGGTCGCGACGAGGTCGGTCGCCGCGTCGACGCCGTCGCCCGCGCTGGTCACCTTCACGGTGCCGCCGCCGACGGCGATGTAACCCCGGTCGGCGTCCTCGGTGTTGTCGGCCTTGAGCCCGTCGCCCTTGGCGGTGACGGTCACCGTGCCGCCGTTCACCACCACGTAGTCCTTGCCCCGGATGCCGTCGTCGGCGGCGTCGACGGTGAGGGTGCCGCCCTGGATCACCAGGCCGTCGGTGCTGGTGATCCCGTCGTTGCCGTTGCCCTTGACGGTGAGCGAGCCGCTGCCGCCGATCGTCAGGTCGGCAGCGCTGTGCAGGGCGGCGTTGGCCTCCGCATCATCGGCGTAGGTATCCGTGTCACTCAGCGTGTTCGCGCTGCCGTCGGCGAGGACGACAACAACCTCGTCAGCGTCGGTGACGTCGATCGCGGCACCCTTGGAGTTGGCGATCTTCGCGCCGTCGAGCACCAACGTCACCTTGGCTTCAGGGGCGTTGACCACGACCTGCCCGTCGTCGAGACTCCCGCTGAGCCGGTAGACACCGGCAGCGGTGACCGTGACGGTCGCCCCCTCGACATTGACACCGTCCCCGTCGGAGGAGGCGGAGTCACCCTTCAACTCGACGCCCACGACCCCGGACGCGTCCACATCCACATCCGTGTCGTCCGATTCCGCGTGGACGTCCTGGTTGTCGGCGAGCACGGCGGCGGCCTTCTGGGACCCGTCGACGGCAGCGGCGGCAGCCGAACCGGATCCCGAACTGGCCGCCGAGGAAGCGGAGTTGTCACCGCCCGACGACGAGCACCCGGCGAGCGCGGCAGCGGCAAGTCCCACCGAGGCGAGGACACCCGCCAGTTTGTACGTCCTCATGCTGCGCTCCCGTGAAGTGCGGTCGGAGAGTTGGGAATCGGAAAGTCGGGAAAGTGGCGCCGCAGAACGGGCAGCCACCGATGTGCGGGCAGTCCGGGCCGCAACGCGGCAAGACCGGTGCCGTACTTGGAGATCGGAAGGGGCCGGTGCTTCAGCGACCACAGCAGCCGGTCCGCCTCCGACCCGGCCCGCCCCGACTTGGTCTCGACGATGGCCCGGTCCGGCGTACGCAGCCCGGTCCCGTCGGGCAGCGTCCAGGTCAGCCCGGTGTCGACGGTCACCCTGCTGTCGCTCGCGGGCAGGAACAGCGTCGTACGCCGGTACGAGGTGACCAGCGTGGGCACGAACCGGAACCCGCCGGAGTCGATCCCGGCCCCGGCGAGCACCTCGTCGGCGTACGCCCGCGCCTCGGAGGACAGACGCCACAGGTCACCGTCGTACGGAATGCGCTGCTTGACGGTCGTACCGCGCGGGCCGCTCGTCTTGACCTCGAAGTAGTGGTCCCCGGAGTCGAGATACGTGCGGACTCGCAGCTTGTACCGGCGCCTGCGACGGCGCGCGGTCCGCAGATAGCCGTCCAGCTCCGGGGTGTCGAAGTAGACCGACCGATACCCGAAGTCCCGCGCTCCACCCATCTCCAGAACCTGTACGTCATCCCCCAACCCACCGACTACGAGCGGGAGTTCACGAAGCGGAAGCATGTACTTGCGGTCCAGCCGGGTCAACAGCGAGGCCCGCTCCACGAGTTCGTCGAGCCCGATCGGCCGCAGGGCGCCGACCACCGGACCGAGACCGAGGGAGGGGGCGGGCGCGGTCACGCCCCGACTCCCTGTCGTGCGGAGGCAGTTCCGGCCTCCCGAGGTGCCTGCGACCCCTCGGTGACGAGGTACCGCACATCGACCTGGGTGGTGTCGTTGACGAGGTCCACGCCCTTGACCGACATGTTCACCACGCGCCCGCCGAGCAGCACCTCCAGATGCGCCCGCAGGGCCTCGTCGTCGGTGTACGCGGAGTCGAGCCGCAGGCTGAGCTGCCGGTGCCGGCCGAAGAGCCGGGGGTGGTCGCCGACGTACATCGTGAGGACGATCAGCCCCATCAGGGCGGTCGTCAGCACGTTCGGGCTCGCGGGGAGCCCGGCGAGCAGACCGAGGGCAAGCGCGGAGAAGTAGTAGGCGATCTCGTGCTGGGCGATCTCGTAGGACCGCAGCCGGATGATCGACAGAACCCCGAACAGCCCCATCCCCAGCCCGATCCCGACCGACGTCGAGCTGAGCGTCATCGCGACGGAGAGGACCCCGACGTTCACCCCGAGGAAGGCGGCGATCAGGTCCCGGCGGTGGTGGCGCGGGAAGTAGACCCCGAAGACGAGGAGGGAGATGGCGACGAGATCGACGGCGACGAGCAGCGACTGGTTCACGACGCGCTCCCCGACCCAGTCTTTACGGTGACTTGGCTCATTGTTTAACCATGAGCAACCTGTCTGTGAATCAACTGGGCCGTTTCTTAAGGAACTTTGAGAATCACGACGTGAGCAGGGCGGGGAAGGGCTGCCGGTCCAGAGCCGCCTGGGCGATCCGGCAACCGCCCAGGTCCTCCTTCCGCCGAACGGCGTCCTCACCGTCACGAGCGCGAGCGGCCCACGTCGGCTGGGGTTGATCTTGCGCTGGGTACGGTCGTCGCATCTGTGCTCGCCGGCCGAGTCGGAGCGGGCTCGGCCGGCTCAGAAGGGTTCAGTCGACGCCGAGTACCGCCTTGCCCCGCAGGCGGCCTGCCGCCATCTCCTTCAGCAGCGAGTCCGCGCCGGCCCAGTTGTCGCGGCGACCGATCTCGACCTGGAGCTTCCCCTGCGAAGCCAGGTCCATTGACTTGCTCCTCGGGCTGAAACCCGAGGATTCTGGCCTTCTCGATCGTTGCTGTGCCGCTACGCGGCACGGGCTTGGGTCGGGAATCCGTGGCTTCCTGTTTCTTCGCGCTGTGCCGGGATTGCTCCTGGTCTTACCGGCGCTCCGCAGGCTGGTACCGCCAGTCCGGCGGCCGTCTTCACGTTGATCGCGGCGTTGTGGTCCCGGTCGTGGACGGTGCCGCAGGCGGTACACGTCCATTCCCGGACGTCGAGGGGTTTGGGTCCGTCCTTGACGCCGCAGGTCGAGCAGGTCTGGGAGGTCGGCTCAAACCGGCCGATCGTGACCAGGGTGCGGCCGTACCGGGCCGCTTTGTACTCCAGCATGCTGACGAACGAGGACCATCCGGCGTCGTGCACACTCTTGGCCAGTCTGGTGCGGGCCAGTCCCGCCACCGACAGGTCCTCCACGGCGATCCCTTGGTTCTCGGAGATCAGCCTGGTGGAGAGCTGGTGGTGGAACTCATGACGGGCGTCGGTGACCTTGGCGTGGGCACGGGCGACCTTCAGGCGGGCCTTTTCGCGGTTCTTGCTTCCCTTCTGCTTGCGGGACAGCTCCCGCTGGGCCTTCTTCAGCTTCTTCTCCGCGCGCCGCAGGAAGCGCGGGGAGTCGATTTTCGTACCGTCGGACAGGACCGCGAAGTGGGTCAGGCCGAGGTCGATGCCGATGGTGCGGTCGGTTTCGGGCATACGGGCCGCGTCAGCGGCGGGGTCGGTATCGATGACGAAGGAGGCGAAGTACCGCCCGGCCGCGTCCTTGATGACGGTGACGGAGGAGGGCGTGGTGGGCAGCGTGCGGGACCACTTCACTTTCACCGCGCCGATCTTCGGCAGGTTCAGGTGCCCTTTGTCGGTGATGTTCCAGCGGGCGTTGGCGGTGAACCGGATCGACTGCCGCTTGTCCTTACGGGACTTGAAATGGGGAGCACCCGTCTTGGGCCCCTTGCGATCGCCCTTGAGGGAGGCGAAGAAGTTCTTGTAGGCGGTCTCGACGTCCCGCAGGGACTGCTGGAGCACCACCGCGGAGACCTCGCCCAGCCAGGACCGCTCCACCGTCTGCTTCGCCTCGGTAATCAGCCTCTTCGACAGCTCTGTGGCCTTGGGGAACGACTGCTTGGCCGCTCTGGCCTCCTCACGGGCGCGGACCGCGTCGTTGAACACGACACGGGCGCACCCGAACGCCCTCGCCAACGCCCTCTGTTGGCCGGGGTCCGGGTACAACCTGAAGGAGTACCGGAGCTGCATGACCATCACGATACATACTTGGGTTATGGACGACATGCAGAAGATCAGAACTGGTAGGCACTGCGCTTTCGTGATGCACGTCCACTTGGTCTTCGTGACCAAGTTCCGGCACAAGGTGTTCACCGATGCCCACTTGAGGCGTATGGAAGAGATCATGCGGTCGGTGTGTACGGACTTCGAATGCGAGCTGGTGGAGTTCAACGGCGAGAACAACCACGTCCACCTGCTGGTGAACTTCCCGCCCAAGGTCGCCGTGACCAAACTGGTCAACTCCCTCAAGGGCGTCTCCTCCCGCCGCCTGCGCCAGGAGTTCCCCGACCTGGTACGCCACTACTGGAGGGCCAACAAGCTGTGGTCCGGCTCCTACTTCGCCGGAACCGTCGGCGGCGCCTCGCTCAGCGTGGTCAGGCAGTACATCGAGCAGCAGAACCGGCCGGTGTGAGCACCGCCCGGCTCCGCCGGGACCAGCCCGCGCGACGCTCCGCACCGCAGGCGAGGAGCTGCGGTGTCCGGCTCCGCCGGACCAGACGCGGCGACGCTCCGCGTCGCCACCATCAGATTCGCTTCACCACCGGTCTGAAGGCCGATGCACTGCGAATGAATTCCAGTAGCGCGTTCATGTCCTGGGTGTCACGACTCCCGTCACCGTCGCCGTAGACGAAGTGGCGCAAGGTCAGAGAGGCACCCCCCTGGACCTGCTTGAAGAAGTCCAGAGTGATCGGGCTGCCGCTGGCCTGACCGAACCAGAGGAACTGGCCGCCGGGGCGCAGCTTGTGGGCTGTCTTCGACCCCAGGTCGCCGCCCACGGACTCCAGGACGATATCGAAGGCAGTGTCCTCGACGGCATCGATGTCGAGAGCGATCCTGGCGCCCAGCGCCGCCATGTGGTCGGTCGGCTGGCCCTGCGCGGCAACGGCGGTGATCTCGGCTCCTTCCGCAACAGCGAACTGGATGAGGACCTGGCCGACTCCGCCTCCCACACCCGTGGCGAGAATCCTGCTCCCCTTCAGAGGGCCGGCGAGGGCGAGGAGTCGCTGGGCGACCAGCCCGCCCAAGGGGAGCGCGGCCGCGGAGGCGGAGTCCACGTTGTCGGGGATGACCGCGAGGCGGTCCGCCGAGGCGGCGACGTACTCGGCGGCGCCTCCTCCCGAGGGCAGGTGGAGGGCCACCCGGCTGCCCTCCGACGGTCCGCTGCCGTCCACTGCGGCCTTCGCGACCACCCCGGCCGCGTCGATGCCGGGGCGGAACGTGGTCGAAGGGGCGCTCAGGTACAAGAAGTCCGCCCGGTTGAGCGCGACGTCGGTCACCCGGATCAGCGCTTCGTGACGCTGCGGGGTGGGGAGATCGCCCCCCAGAGCCCGTCTCGAATGATCGGACTCTACGAAAGCGCGATGCGTCGGGGAAGAGCAGCCACATGACGATTGCCGGACATCGTCGACGCGTTGTGGGCGGACCGGCCGCCCGGGCATGCCGTGAACATGGTGCACCGGCATGTGGGCGAGCTGCGGCGGCTGTTGGAGCCGGGGCTGCTCCTGCGGGCCGAGGGCGGGCTGCTGTTGCGCGGGGGCGGCGGCTATCGGCGACACCTACCTCGCCGTCGGCGGCCCCGGCTCGGCCCGCGCGGTCTGGGAACACGCGCTGCGCCTCCTCGTCCGGACCGACCCGACGGCGGCCTCGGAACTCCGGACGAGACTGCGGGCCCTGGGCGACGCGGTGCCGGCGCCGAGGATCAGCGCCGTTCCCGCGTACCCCTGACAGGGATGTCACCAGGAGAGGGCGTCAGCCATGTCCGACTGCCAGTACGTGACAGTGATCGAGCTGTCGACGTACACGCCCTTCGCGGGCAGCGACGGGCGGGCCGGGGTCGTGCTCTCCGAGTTGAAGTAGACCTCCAGGGTCTTGGCCGTGTAGCCGTCCGTGCCGCTGCCGTCCGCCGCCGAGACGATGACGGCCGCGTAGCCCGACTCCCCCGGGGCCAGCGTGACCACGGCCTGCGGCTGGGAGTCCTCGATGACAGGCGGGACGGACTGCGCCTCACCGAACCGCACGGCCGGGTAGTACGCGAGGTCGCAGTTCCCGGCGCCGGTGTTGGTGACGGTGAGGAGGACGTGGTTCAGGGGGCGGTTGACCACCGTGGCGGTCGTCCTGGTGGTGGCGGGGGTGCAGGGGGACAGGTTGGACTCGGAGTCGTCCGAGCCGTTCGAGCCCGTGGAGCCTGACGAACCCGTGGAACCAGAGGTGCCCGAGGAGTTCGTGGAGCCCGAGGTGCCGGTGGAACCCTTCGTCCCGCTGGAGCCGGTGGTACCGGTCGAGCCAGTGGTGCCCGTCGAGCCCTTGTCGCTCGTCTGTCCGGCCCCCGTGGACGTCCCCCCGCTCGTCGTGGACGAGGAGGCGGACTCGGTGGAGGAGGCGGACGGGGCTCCCTCGTCGCGGGTGCCCTCCGCGCTGTTGCACGCCGTCATCGTCAGAGTGGCGACCGTGAGTGCGGCGGCGGCGAGCAGACGGGTGCGGGCGGTACGTGCGGACATGTGATTCCCCGATTTCGCTACAAGAAGGGTGTGTACGCAGGCCACTTGACCGGGTGCCGGAAGCGGCGTGCTTGGATGGCCAGAGCTTGTCCGGTGATCCGTCCCAGCCGCCACAAACGCCGGAGCATCCGGGACGCTGGAACGCCAAAACCCCCTCTGACCTGGGGGAACAACACCCGCCTGGAACGGCGGTCCGGGACACGGGAAGAGGCAGGAATGGTGACGGGGGAAGACTTCCCGGAGCTGCTGGGCCGGTTGAAGGAGCGGTCCGGGCTCAGTTACGGAGTGCTCGGGAAGCGGCTGCACATGAGCGCGTCCACACTTCACCGGTACGTCAACGGGGACGCCGTACCGACGGACTACGCACCCGTGGAGCGGTTCGCCCGGCTGTGCAGGGCGACGCCCGAGGAACTGGTGGAGCTGCACCGGCGGTGGATCCTCGCGGATGCCATGCGGGGGCAGCAGAAGGCGGGCGCCGCGGCTGCGGTGGCGGAACCCGTGGGTGCCATGGCCGCGGAGGCTGCCGCAGCCGCCGTATCCGCCGTATCCGCTGACGTATCCGCTGAAGAGGAACCGCAGGCGCCGGTGGCGGAGTCGGCCACCGGGGCGCCCGAGGCACCCGGGGCCGTGACCGGGGCCGCGGAGGCTCCCCCGGCCCGGCGTCGGCGTACCGTCGTCCTCGCCGGGGCCGCCGTGGTCGCGGCTGTCGTCGCCGCCACGCTCGTGGTGAATCTCGTACCCGGCGACGGAGACGACGACCGGAGCGGGAAGCGGTCCGTGGGGGTCGCGGCCCCCGGGGCCACGGACAGCGGTTCCGTCACCTCCGAACCGACCGCCGCGAAGAGCGGGTCGGCCTCTCCGTCCGCCTCGCCCAGCGGCAGTCGCACCGCGTCGTCCTCCCCCACCGCCTCCGCCTCGACGAGCACCGGCGCCGACGCCGACGCCGGGGCGGCCGGGCAGGACGACGGTGTCGAGGACGGGGCGACCGCGCCGATCGTCACCGTCAATCCGTACAAGTGGGCAGACCCGTGCGGCCCGCACATCCTGATCGACCGGGAGCCCGACCAGGTGCCTCCGCCGCCGAACGAGCCGGACGCGCGCGGCTGGAACACCGCGCTCGGCGCGGTCACCGGCGGGCAGCAGATGGTCGCGCTGACCCTCCAGGGCACCGGCAAGGCCACGGTCGTCCTGGAGGACCTGCATGTGCGGGTCGTGGACAAGAGCGAGCCGCTCGCCTGGAACGACTACCAGATGCACGACGGCTGTGGCGGCGGCGTGGACACGAAGGCCTTCGACGTGAACCTCGACGACGGGCGGCCCCTGGTCGCGCCCAGGTCGGGTCAGCGCGGCTTCCCGTACAAGGTGAGCGAGTCGGATCCCGAGGTCTTCTACGTCTTCGCGGACGCGCGGGCGTACAACGTGGGCTGGTACCTGGAGCTGGAGTGGTCCAGCGGCGCACAGCACGGAATCCTGCGCCTCGACGACAACGGCAACCCCTTCCGCACGAGCGGCAATGCGGGCCGGCCGTCGTACGTCTATCCGAACGGTTCCTCCGCTTGGGAGCGCCACCCGTACGAGCCCGACATTCCCGGCTGACGGTGGAGTCAGCTACACCGGCGGCCGGAGTCAGCTACACCCGCCGCCGGGGAGGGCACTCCCTCGTGATGTCGGCCCGTTCACGGAATCGTTGATCTCGCGAAGCCGACGGCTCCCCGGCCCCCCGAGGGCCGCACACGGCCCGACAAGTAAAAAGGTTGCTTGACTTAAGTAAGTCAATTGTGCTTGCCTGAGTCAAGCAATAAAGATCCCTGAACTGGGGCCGCCTCAACGTGGAGGAGGTCCCGCCGCGCCGAACCCGTGGGGACGGGGAACGGCGCAGTCACCGGACCGGACACCGGAAACACCCCCAACCGGCATCCGGTCCGGTGACACCCACGGCACCTACGGCACCTACGACGACGCCCTCCGGCGCACCCGAGGCCGATCGCCCCCCTCACCGCTGCCAGCCCGCCCGCCACCGGACAGGAACCGCTCTCCCATGATCAGCAGCCTGCAGCGGCAGCTGCGCAGCCGCCCCAGCCCGAATCCCAACCCCAACCCCAATCCCAGCCCCGCAGGGCATTCCGCCCCCGACGGCCGCCCCGGCCGCGTGGACGCGGCTGTCGCCGCCGCGGTCTTCGCCTGTGCCCTTCCCGGCAGTGTCTTCACGCTCCCCGGCGGTCCGGAACTGCCCTGGGGGCCGGGCGCGCTGCTGACCGGCGCCTCCTGCGTGGCGCTGCTGTGGTATCGCTGCCGGCCCCGCGCCACCGTGGTGGTGACCGCCCTCTGCGCCACGGCGATGGCCGGGATCGGCCACGTGCTCTCGGTCCTGCTGCTCGGGCCGCTCATGGTCGCGCTCCACTCACTGGCCCTGCGCACCGACCGGCGGACCGCCAACCTCTTCACCCTCGGCGGAATCGTCCTGCTGGTCGGTACGGGGCTCTTCGTCGGCCCCGCCGGTGAACCCCTGATCCTCAAGCTGGGCGGTCCCGCCGCCTGGCTGCTGCTCCCCACCTCGCTCGGCACCGCGACCCGGCTGCGCGGTGCCTACCTGGAGGCGGTCCAGGCCCGTGCCGAGCACGCGGAACGCACCCGGGAGGAGGAGGCGCTGCGCCGGGTCGCCGAGGAGCGGATGCGGATCGCCCGTGATCTGCACGACGTCGTCGCCCACCATCTGGTCCTGGCCAACCTCCAGGCCGGTGCCGTGGCCGGCCGGCTGCCCGACCGGCCCGTCGAGGCGGCGCGGATCGTCGCCGACCTGACCGGCACCACCGCCTCGGCCCTGCGTGAACTCAAGGCCACCGTGGGCCTGTTGAGGCACTCCGACGACAGGGACCAGCCGGACCTGCCCACGGAACCCACTCCCGGGCTCGCCCGGCTGTCGGAACTCGCCGCCTCCTTCGAACACGCGGGGCTCAAGGTCGCCGTCACCATCGAAGGGGAGCCGCAGCCCCTGTCGGCCGGCGCGGACGTCACGGCGTACCGGATAGCGCAGGAGGCGCTGACCAACGTCACCAAGCATGCCGCCGCCCGTTCGGCCGAGGTGCGGCTCACCTACTGCGCGGCGTCGGTCGTCCTCGCCGTCACCGACGACGGGCCGGGGCGGCAGCGCGCCACTCCGCCGGCACCCGACTCCCCCTGCCCGAGCGGCGGTTACGGCCTCATCGGGATGCGGGAACGGGCCCACTCCGTCGGCGGGCAGTTCCGTGCGGAGCGTCGCCGCGAGGGCGGCTTCGGAGTGGTGGCCGAGCTGCCGATCCAGACGGAGGGGGCCGACCGGTCCGATCAGACCAGTCAGAACAGTCAGGCCGACCAGACCGATGAGGCCGAGCACGGCTCACTGTGATCTAACCCACGCATCACCCCCACGATTTAACTTGCGTAAGTCAACTAACCCTTCTTATGCTTGCGTAAGTCAAGCAATTTGATTCTTCGCAACGGAGGCCCGAAGCCATGTCCGACGCCCTTACCCGTCCCGCCGGAGCGGGGACATCCGCCCCGCCGCGGCCGAACGCCGTGGTGGCGGTGCTGGCCCTGGCCGGGATCGTCGTCTCGCTGATGCAGACCCTGGTCATCCCGATCGTGCCCGAGCTGCCGAAGCTCCTGGACGCCCCGGCGTCCGACACCGCCTGGGCGGTCACCGCCACCCTGCTGGCGGCCTCCGTGGCCACCCCGGTGGTGGGCAGGCTCGGCGACATGTTCGGCAAGCGCCGGATGCTGCTGGTCAGCATCGTGCTGCTGGTGTCCGGTTCGCTGGTCTGCGCGATGGCCGACTCCCTCACCCCGATGATCATCGGACGGGCCCTTCAGGGGCTGTCGGCCGCGGTCGTCCCCCTCGGCATCAGCATCATGCGTGACGCACTGCCCGCCGACCGCCTGGCCGGCTCCACCGCACTGATGAGCGCCTCCCTCGGCGTCGGCGGCGCCCTGGGTCTGCCCACCGCCGCCTTCATCGCCGACCGCTATGACTGGCACATCCTCTTCTGGGTCTCCGCCGCCCTGGGCGTGGTCGCCCTCGTCCTCGTCCTGCTGATCGTGCCGGAGTCGAAGGTGCGCACCGGCGGCCGGTTCGATCTGGTCGGTTCGCTCGGCCTCTCGGCCGGTCTCATGTCCCTGCTGCTGGCCGTCTCCAAGGGCGGCGACTGGGGCTGGACCAGCGGCACCACGCTCGGCCTGGGCACCGCTTCCGTCCTGATCCTGCTGGCCTGGGGCTGGTGGGAGCTGCGCAGCCCGCAGCCGCTGGTGGACCTGCGTACGACCGTCCGCCCGCAGGTGCTGTTCACCAACCTCGCCTCGATCGCACTCGGCTTCTCGATGTTCGCGATGTCCCTGGTCCTGCCGCAGCTGCTCCAGCTGCCCGAGCAGACCGGCTACGGCCTGGGCAAGTCCATGCTGACCGTCGGCCTGGTCCTGGCCCCGCAGGGCCTGGTGATGATGGTCATGTCCGCGGTGTCCGCGAAGGTCACCAAGGCCAAGGGGCCGAAGGTCACCCTGATGATCGGTGCGCTGATCGTGGCCGGCGGCTACGGCCTGAACCTCGTCCTGATGTCCGAGGTCTGGCACCTGGTCCTGGTGTCCTGCGTCATCGGCGCCGGCATCGGCTTCACCTACGGCGCACTGCCCGCCCTGATCATGGGTGCCGTGGACCCCTCCCAGACGGGTGCCGCCAACAGCCTCAACACCCTGATGCGGTCGCTGGGCACCTCCTTCGCCAGCGCCCTCGCCGGCGTGATCCTCGCCCAGATGACCACCGACTTCGGCGGCACCGCACTGCCCGCGGAGAACGCCTTCAAGGTCATCATGGCCATCGGCGCCGGAGCCGCCCTGCTCGCCTTCTTCCTCGCCTCCTTCATCCCGCGTCGCCGTGACCCGGCACAGGAGGTCGCGGCCGACAGCCCTGCCGGGACTCCGGAGACGGCCGCGATCAAGGCCTAGGCAACAGGCGCGGGCATACGTCCGCACAGGCACCACCCCCTCAAGGAGGCCGCCGTCCGCACCCGCGGGCGGCGGCCTCCTCACGTGATCCCCGCAACATCGGGCGCCACCACCCCCCTACTACTTGCGTAACTCAAGTAGTTCCATATACTTGAGTAAGTCAAGCAAGCTAAGTGACGGCATCGCGACCGTACGCACGAACCGGATGGAGACGGCCATGGACAACGCGCCCCGGACCCCGGCGGCACCGGCCGCCGCTCCCGGCCCGTTCGCCTCCTTCGTCCGGTTCGTGGTGTGCGGCGGCGGGGTCGGGGTCCTCTCCAGCTTCGCCGTGACGCTGCTGGCCGTGTCGATGCCCTGGGGACTGGCGAACGCGGTCATCACCGTCGCCTCCACCGTCCTCTGCACCGAGCTGCACGCCCGCTTCACCTTCGGGGCGGGCCGCCGCGCCGGGCGGCGCGAGCACTGGCAGTCGGCGGGTTCGGCGGCGGCTGCGTACGTGGTGACCTGCGCGGCGATGCTTCTGCTGCACCTGGTCCAGTCGTCACCCTCGGCGCTGACCGAGCAGATCGTCTACCTTGCCGCCTCGGGCCTGGCCGGGATCGGCCGCTTCCTGGTGCTGCGGCTGTTCGTCTTCGCCGCCGGTCGCCGCGAGGACAGCGTTCGCGGTGAGGACAGCGGTCGCCGTGAGGACAGCGGTCGCCGTGAGGACAGCGTTCCCGTCACGGCGCCGGTGCGGGAGTACGTCGTTCCGGTCGGCGTGGGTGTTGCCGGGCGGCCCAGCTTCCCCGGCCTTCGGCCCAGCTTCCCCGGCGTGGGCCACACCACCGCGGTCCGTACGGCGCGTCGGTCATGCCCGCCCTCCGCACAGCCTCGCCCGCGCCGGTCGAGGGTGGGGGATCGCGTCGGTGTCGTAATCGGCCGCCAGGGCCACGCTCACTGCGTCGCCGACAACCGCCCCCGTTCCTGCACTGCGGGTCAGCGCCACGCCCCCGACAGGTCCCGGGCGACGACGGCACTGAAGAGCCGTACGCCGTGGGTCGAGCCGGGGTCGGTGTCGGTGAGTTCGCGGACCCGGCGCAGGCGGTAGTCGAGGGTGCGGGGGTGGATGTTGAGGGCCGCCGCAGCGGGACCGCGGTTCATGTCGTGGCGGTAGTACGCGTCGAGGGTGACGAACAGGTCCGGGCCGGATTCCAGGCGCCGGGCCGTCGTACGGAGCCAGTCGTCTACGAACGGCACCTCGGTGACGGCGAGTTCGACGAAGACGTCCGCGAGAGTGTGCGGTCTCAGTCGTGTCGACGCCCGCCGCAGCGGGGCCGCCCTGCTGATCCGGCGGGCCCGGTCGAACGCCTCGGCGAGGCCGGTCAGCGGTGCGGTGGCGGTGCCGGCGGCGCAGGGGCGGCCGAGGGCGTCGGCGAAGTCCCGTAAGAGGTCGGGGACGACATCCGGTAAGAGGTCCGGTGCGAGGCGTCGTGCCGGGTCCGGCGCCGGGTCCGGTGCGAGGTCCGGCAGCGCGTCGGGGGCGGGATCCGGGACCAGGGCGACCAGTTCGCCGCCCCTGCCTCTGCCGGTGGTGCCGCCGGTGGCGTCTCCGTCGTGCTCCGGGTACCACGTCATCGGTACCTGGTACGTCTTCACCAGCGCCTCGATATCGTTGTCCAGCTCGCGGTCGCCGGGCGAGCGGTCCGGTACCCGGATCACCAACACCGTGTAGGACTCGGCCAGTTCCATGTCGGCGACCTGGGCCAGCTCCTGGGCCGCCCCGTTCTCGGACAGCAACGCCTGGGCCAGCAGGGCGACTTGTTCGACGTACGGCATACGGCGGCGCATGACCGTCACGAAGCCCCGGCGGTAGGCGCCGATGCCGCGCTCGCCCTGGGGGGCGAACCAGCCCATGATGCGCATGAGTTCGTCGAGGTCGCCGCCGCGCTGGGCCTCCGTCGCCTCGTTGATCTCGCGCAGCATCAGCTCGGTGTGGACGCGCAGGACGCGTTGCCGGGAGTCCAGCGACATCCCCGTGCCGGCCCGCACCTCGCCCATCGACGCGATGTAGCCGAGGTCGTCGTCGGTCAACATGCCGTTGCCCGGGGCCAGTTCGACCGTGCGGCGGCGGAACCAGACCGAGTACTCCATGGTCTCGGCCCTGGCCCGGGAACTCATGTCCAGGGACCCGAGTTCCGGTATCTCGCGTACGTACGTCTCGACCTCGCGGCGGGCGTTGGTCGACGCCCGCCGGGCCAGTTCGGCGAAGAGGCTCCCCATAGGCGTGAGCATGTCACCCAGGGTGAGGGGTCGACAGACGAAAACCGGACGGGCATTTATCAATCCGGGTGAAACGGTGAAGGGTGTGCGGGCGGCGTATTTGTCACAGTGCGCAAAGTTCCCGTATCGGGGCGTTCTTGCGGCTCGACTCCCTTGTGAGGGGGCTGTGGCCTCGGCTTAATGAGAACCGTGCCCGACGCCCAGGGGGACCGTTTCGGAAAAGGGACCACTTCGAATTCGCGGGGCTCGGGCCACCCACTGACCTGTGTTCAAACGGGAGGGTAACAATGCTGAAATCCATGAAATCCGGAACGAGAAAGAGAATCGCGACCGCGGTCGCCATCGTGTCCGCGGCCACCACTCTCATGGTGACCTCGCCCGGCTCCAGCACCGCCGCCGTCACCGCCACCCCCACGCTGCAGGCGTTCGGGATCACCGCTGACGGCCTGACCATGGCCAGCTTCTACACCGACGTCCCGGGGGTCCTCAACTGGGTCCGGGATGTCACCGGACTCAGCGGCGACACCAAGCTGGTCGGGATCGACCACCGGGTGCAGAACGGTCTCATGTACGGCCTCGGCGAGAAGGGCGGCATCTACACGATCACCACCCCGCCGCCCGGCAGTGGCAGCAACGTGGTCGTCACCAAGGTCTCCCAGCTCCAGGTCGCGCTCTACGGCACGTCCTTCGACATCGACTTCAACCCGGCGGCCGACCGGCTGCGGGTGATCAGCAACAACGGCCAGAACCTGCGGCACAACCTGAACGACGGCACGACGGTCACCGACTCGGTCCTGAACCTCCCGCCGTTGACCACGGCGGCCATCGGTGTGACCGGCGCCGCGTACACGAACAACGACCTGGTCGGCTCCACCGGCACCACGCTCACCGACGTGGACACCTACAACGACCAGATCGTCATCCAGTCGCCCCCGAACGCCGGCAACCTCGTCGCGACCGGACTGCTCGGCTTCGACGCGAACCTCGAAGCCGGCTACGACATCTTCAGCACCACCACCAACGGCAAGACGACCGCCAACTCCGCCTTCGCCACCCTCACGCCGTACAACGGCAGGGCGTCCTTCTACAGCGTCGACATCCTCACCGGCGCGCCGACGCTCATCGGTACGTTCCCGTCCGTGGTCCAGATCACGGACTTCACCATCACCATCAGCGGCAGCTGACTCGCCGAGTCCCCAAGTACCCGACAGCGCCTACTCGCCGCGGTCCGGCTTTCCCGGGCCGCGGCGCAGTACGCGGGCGCACCAGCCGATGACCGTGGCGTTGACCAGCGCCCCGACGCCCACGGCGAGGACGACCATCACGGCGCCTTCCGGCAGGAAGAACAGCACGAAGCTGGCCGGGGCGGTGGCGAGCATCGGGATGACGAGCGCCATGGACTCGTCCGTGCTGTCGTTGATCGTCACCACGACCGCCCACACGAGCAGGACGGCGCAGATGCCGAGGTAGACGAGGGCGGCGGGGTCACTGAGCGCGTGCCGCACCCGGCGGGGAAAACCGCGGGGAAGACTACGGCCGGAATCGGTACCGGTACCGGTCACAAGAACTCCTGGGTCGTTTCGGTGGTCGTGTCGGTGGTCGTGCCGATGGCCATGTCGATGGCCGTCGTGATCAGAGGTGGGCTGCGCCGGGCGGGTTCGGGCGGGCCAGCCCGAGGTCGTACGCGAGGATCGTCGCCTGGACGCGGTCGCGCAGGCCCAACTTCCGCAGCAGCGCGTTGACATGGGACTTCACGGTGCCGACGGTGATGCCGAGTTCCTCGGCGATCTCCGCGTTGTTGAGTCCGGACGCGATCAGGGCGAGGACGCCCCGCTGGCTGTCGGTCAGGCTGTCCAGCTCGCGGGGGCCGCTGTCGGTCCGGTTCCCGGCGTTCGGCCGGGAGGCGTAATGGCCGATGAGGCGGCGGGTCGCGGACGGGGCGAGCACGCTCTCGCCGGTCGCCACCACCCGTATGCCGTCCAGCAGTTCGGCCGGGCGCACGTCCTTGAGCAGGAACCCGGAGGCACCGGCGCGCAGCGCGTCGAAGACGTACGCGTCGAGGTCGAAGGTGGTCAGGACGAGGACGCGGGGCGCGTTCTCCCGGCCCGTGATGATCCGGGTGGCGGCGATGCCGTCCAGTACGGGCATGCGTACGTCCATCACGATCACGTCGGGAGCCAGCTCCTCGGCGAGCCGCACCGCTGTCGCTCCGTCGGCCGCCTCACCGACGACCGTCAGATCCTCCTCGGCGTCGATCACGGCGGCGAACCCCGCCCGGACGATCCCCTGGTCGTCGACGACCAGCACCTTGAGGCTCATCGCTCCCCCAACTCCCTCTGCCCATCGACCTGTTCATCGATCTGCTCATCGGCCGGCGTGAGTGGCAGCCGGAGGTGGACCGTACCCGGACCGTCGGCGGTCAGGGTGCCGCCGAGTGCCTCGACGCGGGCCGCAAGACGCTCTCGTACGGCGGGACCGGCGGCGCGTGGGACGCCGGTGGCCGTGAGGGTCAACGTACCGGCGGACGCGTCGAGTTCGAGTAGCGCCGGTTCCTCGCCGCCGGCCGCGAGGAGTGTCTCGGCGGCGTGGTAGGCGGCCAGGTCGACGGCGGTGGGCAGGTGGTCCGGTACGCGGTCGGTGAGGCGGATCTCGACGTCGCGGCCGGTGGCGCGGCACTGGTGGGCGAGCAGGTCGAGGGCCTGGAGGGTGGGCTGCGGGCGCAGTTCGGGGCCCACCACCCCGCCCTCGCCGCTCCCCTCGTCCGGCTGCCGGACCGTGTCGAGGAGGGCGCGCATCGCGGCCAGGGCCTCGCGGGCGCGTTCGGCGGTCGCGTCGAGGCGGCCCGCCTCCGCCTCGGCGACCATGTCGGCGGTGCGCGAAAGTACGGTCGTCTCCAACCCGGCGGCGATGCGGCGCCGTTCGGCCCACGCGTCCCGGACGGCTTCCTCGGTCCAGGCGGCGAGCCGTTCGTCGTGCGTGCCCCGGTCGGCCCGGTCGCGCCGGCCGCGCAGGGTGCCGGCCCAGGTCGCGGCGGCGACCACGAGGATCGCGCCGGCCTCGGCGCCGAGGACCACCGCCCAGAACGGGAACGTGGTGCCCCGGTCCAGGAGGGCGGCGGCGACGGCGACGCCGTGCACCACGACGGCCAGTACCGGGAACACCCGACCCCAGGGCGGGAAGACACGGGCGGCAGCGGAGTTGCGGGCGGCGCCCACCCCCCGGAACGGACGCGTCGCACCCCGGACCAGCACAGCCACGGCAGCCCCGACGCCATGGCCCGCGACCGCCGACGCCGGGAGCACCCGGTCCTCGGACGGCGAGGAAGCCGCGGCGGAACCGTCGGCCGTCCTGCGGGCCGCGTCCGCCGCCAGCGCGACGCAGGTCGCGAGCATGCTCAGCGCGGGTGGCAGGAGGACCGGGCCCGTGTAGTCCCCCACCGCCATCGCCACCGGCCAGAGCAGGGCGAGGCCGAGCAGCGCGCCCTGGGTGGTGCGGGGCGCGCGGCGCAGCCACAGCAGCGCGACCGCCTGGGCCGCCGCCAGCAACGCGAAGAGCATCCCCGCCGACACCTGCCCACCGCCGGACGCGGTCTCCGCCCGCCAGATCACCGCGGGAAGCAGTGGCTGCAGGACGAGACCGGCGGCGGCGACCACCTGGGCCACCCGGTAGCCGCGCGGCACCGCCCGTTCCACGGGGGCGGCGGTACGGCCGGGCAGCACCGCGCTCACCTCCCAGCCGCCCTCCGCCGTGGGGCCGCTGTGCAGGGTGCCGCCCGCCTCCCGGGCCCGGGAGCGCAGGAACCCCTGGCCGCGCCCTCCCCCGAGGCCCGCGCCGTGCGCCGCCGCACCGGCGGGCGGGGCCGCGCTGGTGACCGCGACATCGGTACGCGTGTCGCCGTACCGTACGAGGACCCTGGTGTGCGCGCCCGGCGCGTGCCGGGCCACGTTGGTCAGGCCCTCGCGCACGATGCCGTACGCCGCGTCCGCGACGGCGCCGTCCGGCAGGGGGTCGATCTCGCAGTCGACCTCCTGGTCGAGGCGCCGGAAACCGGCGACCAGGTCGAGGAGCCGTTCCTCCGGCGACGGCAGGTCCTCGCGGGAGGGCGCCGGGGCCCGTACCGCGCCGAGGGCCCGGGTGACCTCGCGGCCGGTGCCGACCGCGAACTCCAGTGCCTCGGCGGCGAGTTCGGGGCGCCGTTCGCGCAGTCCGAGGGCGGCGCCCGCCGTGACGACCACGGCGGTCAGATGGTGGGCGCTGACGTCGTGCAACTCCCGTTCCATCCGGCGCCGTTCGGCCGCCGGGAGCCGGTGGCGCTCGGACTCGGCGCGTTTCAGGAGGAGTTCGGCGGTCTGGCGGGCGCGCCTGGTCCGCCGTACGAAGAAGCCGGCGCCGCAAGCCGCCGCGTACAGGAGGGCGGTCAGGGCGAGGTCGAGGCCGTCGCGGTCGCTGAGGCCGTGCAGGGTGATGTCCTGGAGGAGCTGCCACAGGGCGAGCGACAGTACGCACAACACGGTGGTGAACGTGTCGCGTTCGGTCGCCACGGTGAACAGGGCGAGCGCGACACCGGCGGTGCCGAACACCGCCGTCGCGCCGGTGGGCAGCGCCCCGGCGCCCAGCCCACAGGCGACGGTGACCAGGGCAAGGGTGACCACCGGGCGGGTGCGGCGCAGGGCGAGCGCGGCCGTGACCGGGCCGGCGACCAGGGCCGCGACGAGGAGGGCGGAAGCGGACGGGGCCGTCCCCCGTACGAGCGCCGCGCCGGGCCAGACCACGGCCTGGGCGCAGAGCAGCAGGACCGGGAGGAGCCGGTCGTCGGTGGTGTCGATTCGTTTCATGGCTCGCCCAGGCTAGGTCCGCAGGTGAGCGGCCCGGCTCCGGCTGGAGGGGGATCCCTTTGCCGGTCTCTCTATCTCCGGTTGCACGCGCTGATCGTCCGTCCGCTCGAAGACCGCGTGGTGTGCCCGGCCATAGATTCGTTCACATCAACCGACCACAGCGGCCCAGCCGTCGAATTCAGGGGGATCTCCCATGTCGAAAACTTCCCACTCGTCGAAGCGCATTGTCCTTTCCTCGCTCATCGGCGTCGCCGTCATCGGCGGAATAGCCGCCGGCGGGCTCGCCATGGCCTCGGCCTCCGCGCCCACCGAGCCGACCCTGGAGAACGGCTCGGCCCGCTTCGTCGCTCCGACCGGAAGCAAGGCGGGCTCGCTCACCTTCACCACGGACGTGAGCGACGACTCGGGCGTCAAGGGCCTCAAGGTCATTGCCTGGCCCGCGAGTTCGAAGCTCGACCCGACCGAGGCGGAGCTGCGGAACGTGGACAGCGCGGTCTGCAGGACGACCACTGACGACACGTCCCGCTGCACCTACACCCTGCGCGTCACCAAGGCGGAGGCGGCCGAGCTGGCCCAGGGCACCTGGTACGTCTCGGCGCTCGCGACGGCCAAGGACGGCGGCACGACGTTCGTACCCCGCGCCGCCACCTTCGGCGTCACACTCTGACGGTCATCCGGCCTCGGTGGCGGCGACGCGGAAGCCGACGGTCGGGTAGCGGCCCGACGGGTCGCGGCCCTCGCCCCGGTAGACGGCGGTGCAGCTGTTGAGGTTGGCGTACCAGGAGCCGCCCCTGATGGCGTTGACCCGCTGGCCCGTCTCGCCGCCGTGGGTGGCGGTGATGACGGAGGTCGTCCACTCCCAGCAGTTGCCGCACAGGTCCAGGACGCCGTCGGCGCTCGCCCCGCCGGGGTAGGCGGTGACGGGGGTGGTGTAGCCGCCGGTGGCGGTGAGGGCGTCGTAGACGTCGGTGTAGACGAAGCCGGTGCGGCTCGCGGTGACGTTCCAGCCGGCCACGGTTCCGGTGCTGCCGACCGAGAGGATCTCGGAGATCGGGAAGCTCTGCCCGTACAGGTCGGAACCGGTGGCCGTGTAGGTGGCCAACTCGTCGCCGTGCTCGGCGAGTTCATAGGCCGCGCAGACCGCCATGTAGTTGTAGGTGCTGGTCAGCACCAGGTCCGCGTAGGTGGTGCCGGCCGTGTCGCCCCAGGGGTAGTTCAGGGCTTCGGGGCCGGAGGCGGCGTACTCCCACTCGGCCTCGCTGGGCAGCCGGAAGGTCCAACCGTCCGTGTCCGCCTGGGCGTTGAGCCATGCGCAGTAGGCGGTGGCGGAGTCGAGGGAGACCGTCAGTACGGGGTGGTCGGCCTTGCCTGCGGGGTACATGCCGCCGTCCCAGTAAGGGGGCGCGGCCTGGCCGGTGTCGGTGACGAACTCCAGGTACTGGGCGTTGGCGACCTCGTGGACGCCGAGCCAGTAGGCGGCGTCGATGGGCGAGGCCTCGCCCGAGCCGGCCGTTCCGGCGAGGTCGGTGGCGAAGACGAAGGCCGGGGCGGCGGCGATCCCGGCCAGCTCCTGGCCCGCGACCGTGAGGGTGGCCGTCGTGGCGGCGGTGGCACGGGGAGGCCGTAGGAGGGCTGCCGCGCCCGTGAGAGGGAGGAGGCCGAGAAGGGTTCTTCTGTCGATACCGGGGGAGGTCGCGTCCATGACTGCTCCTGAGGTGATGACGTCGCGCGTCTTTGCGCAGTGCTGATGGTCCATCAACTCCCGTTAACTGTCGACACTTTGGCCGGTAACAGTCAGCTGGGAGCGGGCTGTGCCCGCCCTGAGTCGACACTGTGCGGGGCGGCATGCCGTGGCCAAACGGATGAACTCTCCTACACTGATCCACATGTCTCACACACCGTCACGGCGTAGCGTTCTGCGCGGATTCACAGTCACCGGCGCGGTGGTGACCGGTTTCGCCACGGGCACCCGGAGCTGGGCCACAACCGGCTCCCCCACCGACCCGGACCTCGCCCGGCTCCCCCCGCTGGACGGGACCCTAGTCATGGACGAGCCCTCGCTCACGGCCGCCGCCGACGACTACGGCCACATCGTGCACCGCCGCCCCCGCGCCGTCCTGCGCCCCGGGTCGGTCCACGACGTCGTCGCCATGGTCCGCTTCTGCAACGAGCACCGTCTGGAGGTCGCGCCGCGCGGCCAGGGACACGCCACCAACGGCGGGGGCCAGGTCCAGGACGGCCTGGTCATCGAGACGGCGACCCTGGCCACCATCGGCGCCCTGTCGCCAGGCGCCACCACCGTCACCGTCGGCGCCGGCGCGAGATGGAGCGAGGTGACGAAGGCGACGCTCGTCCACGGCCTCACCCCGCCCGTCTTCACCGACTACGTCGAACTCTCCGTCGGCGGCACCCTCTCCGTGGGCGGCCTCGGCGGACAGAGCCAGCGGTACGGCGCCCAGACCGACAACGTCACCGAACTCCAGGTCGTCACCGGGGCCGGCGAGTTCGTACGCTGCTCACCGACCCGGCGCCCCGACCTGTTCCACGCCGTGCTCGCCGGCCTCGGCCAGGTCGCCGTCGTCGTCGGCGCCACCCTCCGGCTGGTGCCCGCGCCGGAGACCGTACGGCACTACCTGCTGCCGTACGACGACCTGGAGACCTTCCTCGACGACCAGCGCACCCTCGTGCGGGACGGCCGCTTCGACTACGTCGAGGGGCAGATCTCGGCGGACGCCGACGGGAACTTCCTGGTCCACACCCTGGAGGCAGTGGCCTACGGCCCGCCGGTCGGCCCCGCGCCCGACGACACGGTCCTGCTGCGCGGCCTGCGCCACGACCAGGCCGGCGTCCAGGCCTCCGACCTCGCCTACTACGACTTCATCGACCGGCTGGCCCCCGTCGTCGCCGCCCTGAAGGAGGCCGGCATCTGGGCGTACGCCCACCCGTGGCTCAACCTGCTGCTCCCCGGGGAGTCCGCCGCCTCGCTCATCGCGGCGGAGCTGGCCGACCTCACCCCGGCCGACGTGGGCGCCGGTCTCGTCCTCACCTACCCGATCCCGGGCGACCGCCTCTCCACCCCGCTCCTGCCCGTCACCGACGACGAGTTGACCCACCTCTTCGCGATCCTGCGAGCCACCCCGCCGACCGACACCGCCACCGTCGACCGCCTCCTGGCCGCCAACCGCGCCGCCTACGAGGCCGTCGCGGCGGCGGGCGGCACCCAGTACCCGGTCGGCAGCGTCCCCTTCACCCGCGCGGACTGGCGCACCCACTTCGGCGCGGCCTGGCCGCAGTTGAGGGCGGCGAAGCGCAGGTACGACCCGCGAGGGGTCCTGGTCCCGGGCCAGGGCATCTTCTGAGGCCGTACGGGCGGACGGAGCCCAGCTTTTGACCGTGGACGCCAACCGCCGCTGTCCGGGCGGTGGTTGGCGTCAGGCGCCGAGGGTTCCCCGTACGGTCTGGGCGAGTTCGCCGACCGCGACGACCAGCGGGGTCACCGGCTGGACGAACTCGGTCAGCCGGTCCAGGGCGCGGCGCAGCACCGGCGGCTGCGGCTCCTCCTCGTCGAGTTCCTCACGCAGGCGCCGCAGTTCCCGGGTGGTCGCCTCGGGGTCGGCCAGCGCCGCGCGGTGCTCGGACAGCAACTGCTCGACGTACACGAGGAGTTCGGCCGTACGGGCGGCGGCCTGTGCCGGGTCCTGCGGCTGGAAGCCGACCGAGCCGGAGAACGCCTGGGCCCGGTGGCCGATCGCCTGGTTGCCGACGTAATGGGTGCCGCCCTGGATCACGAGGCCGTTGTTGACGGGAGGGACGGGCGGATCGTGGCGGCCGTCGTCGCTGTTGCTCATGACGGGGTGCTCATGACGGGGACTCCTGCCTCACTTCTGGGGGACCCCGGCGGCCGGGCCGGGCTTCTGGGCGATGTTCTGCGTGGCGCTGGCACCGGAACCGATCGCCTGGTTGCCGATGACGCTCACGCCGCCCTGCTGGATGAGGCCCTGGTTGAGGATGGTCTGCTGCTGGCTGCGGAAGTCGGTGATGTCGTAGCCGCGCGTGTCGAGGAACTCGCGGATCGCGGCGAGCGTGTGACGTTCGACCGCGGCCGTGATCCGTCCGGCGTCCACGACCTGGAAGTAGTTGTGATAGCGGGGGCTCAGGGCCATCTCCCGGATGCTCAGCCGGGCGCCGTGGTCGAAGGCCGGGTCCTGATCCATGGCGGTCGTCTCGTCGGTCGTCCGCCGGGTGCGCCGGGCCTCGAAGCGGGCATGGGCCAGCGCGCGGAGGGGCGCGCCGAAGAACGCCGGGCCGGTGCGGGCGAGCGCGTCCGTCAGCAGCCCGCGCCGTCGCTCGGGGGTGAGCGGGTCCCGCAGCCGGTCCACGACGTGGTAGGCGGCGTCCACCGGGCCGAGCACATGGTTGTCGCAGTGCAGGTGCAGCGTCCTGCCCGCGGTCGAGAAGTGCAGGAACACACTCGGCACCACGTCCCCGCCCCACAGCGGCACATGGACCGCCAGACAGTGGCGGACGGTGCCGGTCGGACTCAGCATGATCTCCTCGACCGCCTCGGGCGACAGCCGTGCGGCCGGGACCAGGCCGGTGGGATTCGTGAACCGGTCGTCGTCACCGACGCTCGTGCCGCTCGCGAAGACCCGGTCCTCGATGGTGAGGGAGCCGAGGGCCTCCGGACCGGCGTCCGCGATGCCGTCGGAGTCGCCGCGCGCGGCGACCGTGCGGAGCTGTTCGCGTACGTGGCCGACGAGTTCGACGACGGTGAACACCTCGGGCTCACCGGGGCGCGCACCCGGGTCGACCGGGTCGTCGGCGGGCAGGAGTGGCACGGCGACCGACCAGTTGGAGTGGGTCCCGGCATACCCGACGAACGGCGTGAACCCGCTGTAGAGGGTGACGTTCCCGTCCCGCGCCTCCTTGAGGGCCGCCAGCCGGCGCGCGATCCACTTCCGCGGGGGTACGGCGGGCAGGGGCTGCCGGGCGAACGTCTCGCGGGTCATGGTGGTACGCAGCAGCAGATCGGTGTCGAGTTCGTGCCGTACGACCGTCACGTATGCGAAGAGCACCGCGCCGACGGACGTGAGCACGGCCGGCACCCCGCCGAGGTAGGCACCGAGCAGCCAGGCCGCCAGGCCGGACACGGGCATCACCGCGACGGCGACTCCGAGGGCGAAGGCGCACAGCACCACGATCCCGGCCGTGATCACCGTACCGGTCAGAGCCCTGCTGTCGGGCTGGTGCCTGCCGCGGGTGGCCAGGCTGGGCCGCCCGCGGGCCGCTCCCGCGACGACCGACAGGGCCGACGCCGAGACCAACAGCCACAGCGGCGCGAGCAGTGCCACGGCCCCGAACGCCGCCGCCAGCCGCAGGTCCCGCCGGAAGTGGATCTCCTTCGCCGCCAGGCAGTGCCGGGCCACCGCCACCAGATCGACCTCGGGCGAGGGCGCCGGAGCACTGGCCTCGTCGGCCACCACGCCCTCCACCACCCGGTCGGCGAACCGTTCGTCCACGTAGGCCGCGGCGCAGAGATACCGGGTGACGTCACCCGGCACGCGACCGACCGGCATGTGCACCTGCGGAGCAGTCATGCCAGCCTCCCCCTTTCGCTGACGGAACAGCGCCTTCCCGGCGCCGGCGGTCCTGGTGAGCCGTACGCCTGTGGACCCGGTGGTCTGTGCGCCCGGCAGCCCGGCGGTCAGGAGGGCGATGAGCACACCGACCGACAGGCCGAAGGCGAGGGACGCGTCCGGCAGTTCGCTCCACATGGTGATCAGCTGCAGGTCTTCGTGGGCGAAGACACCGATCAGGCCCCACCTCAGCAGGGCCACGAGTTCCGAGATCAGCACCCCCACGGCGACGCACCCGATCCAGCCCGACGTCCCGCGGGCCGACAACCGCGGCATCGCGAAGGCGAGCGCCGCGAGCAGCAGCACGACGCAGAGGTTCTCCACGACCAACGCGGAATCGCTGACGTTCGGCTCGTAGAGGTAGCGGTCCCACGCCGAGACGTACCGTTCGGTGGAGGAGCCCCATCCCGGGACGAACGCCCCCTCGGTCAGCCATTGCAGAGGCTCGTTCCCGTAGTGCGTCCGGTAGAAGTCCCGCACATGGGGCTGCGCCCACGGGCTGCCCACGAGAACGAGCAGGCACAGCAGCGCGATGCGTCCTCCGCGTACGGGCGACCGCGCCGCGGGCACACTCCGTCCAGACAAGAACACGTGGGGCTCCCCGCCATCGATCCCCGGATTCCGTGGCCGCACTGTAGGTGCCATCCCCGTTCGTGACAACGGTGAATCCGTCAACTCCCCTGCAATGTGCGTCAGTTGTTACGACCGGCCGCACGAACAGTCTCGCCGGGGCGGTGTTGACAGCGCCCCGGCGAGACCGGCTGTGCAGAGCCCGGAGTGTTCCGGAGTGTTACCGGGTCGTGGTGTAGGCCCGCTCGATCGTCTGGACCAGTGTGTTGCCGGCCCGGTCGGTCAGCTTGGCGCGCAGCGACACGGAGCCCGCCGCAGCCGGGTGGGTCAGCGCCAGGTGCGTACCGACGGCCTTGGCGTGCTTCCAGGTGGCGCCGTCGTCGTACGAGACCTCGAAGGCGAGCTTCGCGGGCCGCTGACCGGCCGCCGCACCCTCGACGGTGAAGGGCACCGCGAACCGCCGGCCCGCCTTCGCCGTGCTGGCCAGGCTCAGGTCGGGCGAGAAGCGGACCACCGACAGCGGCAGCCTGGTGTTCTCGTCCTCGGGCGTGGTGGCGGAGCGGAAGGTCCACTCCGTCCGGACGCGGGTGCTGACCGGGTACACCGCCGGATCACGTGAGGCGTCCACGGTCAGCCGGTACGCGCTGTCCTCGGCCGGAACCGTGTACTCGGTGAGGTCGATAGGCGAGTAGCCGTAGTCGTCGGGGATCTCCTTGCCGTCCGCCTGGAGCGAGCTGGACACCGAGGTGTAGTCGCTGAGGCCCCAGTGGCCCGAGCCGTCGCCGAACTGCGGCAGGAAGGCCCTGATGGTGTTCCCGTACCGCACGATGCCGGGGAATCCCCGCTCCGGTCCGAGGTCGCCCTCGGCGGGCAGGACCGGGCCGAAGACGCCGACGTTGAACCGCTCGGTGTAGCTCCGTCCGGCCTCCCAGGTTCGCGGCATCCGCATCAGGAAGGTCTCGGAGCGCCTCTCGCGGTCCTCGCCGAACATCTGCCACATACGGAAGGACCACTTGACCTCGTTGTCGAGGACGTAGTCGGTGGTGCGCACCGGCAGGTCGCCCCGGATGTCGTCGGCGCCGAAGATCAGGTCGCCGTCGGGGGTGTGCGGCGACACCTCGATCTGGAATCCCCTGCCCTCGACGGGGACGCCCGCCTGGAGGTCGACCTTGGCGAGCTGGTTCTGCTCGACGGTGGTGGCGAAGCCGTCCAGCTTGCCGGCGCGGTTCCACCCCAGGTGGTAGGTGACGGGCCGACCCTCGTCGTCCTTGCGGGTCCAGTCACCGGCGTACACGGCGAACGTGCCGTCGGCGGCCGGCTCGGGTCCGAGCTGGCCGAACGTGGTGCCCTCGAAGGTCGGCAGGATGTACTCCATGGTGGCAGCGCCCAGGTCACCGCCCCGGTCGTAGCTGAAGAGGACCGAGGCCTCGCTGTTCTTGGCCGCCGCGTCGGGCACGGTGACCTTCACCGGCCGCGCCTGCCGCGCGTCGATGGTGACGGTGGTGTCCTTGTCCAGGTTCATCATCGGCTGCACCAGGATGGCGTGCTCGGCGGATTCGTAGGAGGGGTGGATCACCCCGCTCAGCGTGTAGACGCCCTTGGGCACCCGTACGGTCAGCTCGCCGTCCTGCTCGTCGGCGAGGTCGGCGTAGTAGTCGCTGTGGATGGCGCTGATCTGGGTGGCGGCGTCGCCGATCGGCTCGCCGTTCTCGTCGAGGTGCTTGATCGTCAGGTCGTACGACTCGACCTCGCGCTCCACCCCGACAGCGGTCCGCACCTGGACCTTGCCGTCGGCGGAGGTGGCCTGCACCGAGCCGCCGAAGGAGCCGTCGGTGCTGCCCGCGCGGGTGTCGGCGGTGACGGAGGCGGTCGCCTCGCCGCCCGCCGGGACGGTGAGCTGCTTCGGCGAGACCTCGAACATGCCCTCGGCGGCGGGCTTGCCGTCCACCGAGCGTGCGTCGACGGACAGGTCCAGGGTGACCGGTTCCGTACCGAGGTTGCGGTACGTCACCTGCTTGGTCGCCGGAGCGTCGTCGCCGTGCGGCCACTGCTGGAGACCGAAGTCGAGCGGCTGCTGCTCGGTGACGACGCTCTGCTCCAGCGCCCGCACCAGGTCCGTACGTCCGGTGCCCTGCTGGTAGGAGGTGTACGCGCCCGGCTTGGCGGAGCCGGTGAGGACCGCCTTGAGACGCTCGCCGGACCAGTCGGGATGCTGCTGGGCGAGGATCGCCGCGGCGCCCGCGACATGCGGGGTCGCCATGGAGGTGCCGTCGAGGGTGAGGTAGCCGGGTATGTCGGAGGGGTAGTACTCCGCCAGGACACTCCCGGTGGCCGCGGCGGCCGTGATGGCGACGCCGGGTGCGGTCAGGTCGGGCTTGACCCCGCCGTCACCGACGCGCGGGCCACGGCTGGAGAAGCCGGCGAGCCCGTCCTCCTTGTCGACCGCGCCCACGGTGAGCGCGGCGTCCGCACTGCCAGGTGAGCCGACGGTGCTCTCGCCGAACTCGCCCTCGTTGCCGGCCGCGACGACGAACAGCGTGTCGCTCTCGGCGGAGAGCCGGTTGACCGCCTCCTCCATCGGGTCGATGCCGGGCATGTCCGTGCCGCCGAGGCTGAGGTTGACGACATCGGCCCCCTGGGCCACCGCCCACTCCATGCCCGCGATGATCCCGGAGTCCGAGCCGAAGCCGGTGTCGTCCAGAATCTTGCCGTTCAGGAGCTTCGCACCGGGGGCGACGCCCTTGTACTTGCCCCCGGCCTCGGCTCCCGTGCCGGCCACGGTGGACGCCACATGCGTACCGTGGCCGAACTTGTCGGCGGGGCCGGAGGGGGACGCGGTGAAGTCCTGCTCGGCGATCACCTGGCTCGCGAGGTCGGCGTGGGTGGTGTCGACGCCGGTGTCCAGCACGGCGACCTTGGTGCCGGTGCCGTCGTACCCGGCGGCCCAGGCGGTCGGCGCGCCGATCTGCGGCACGCTCTTGTCGAGGCTGGCCTTGCGCCGCCCGTCCAGCCACAGCTTCTCGACGGCGGTGGAGGCGGTGAACTCCGCCGTTCCCTCCGTCTTGTCACCGGTGACGGCGTTCCAGAACTCGGCGGCGCGCTTCTTCACCGGGCGCATCGCCTTGCCGTTGACCACCGGAAGCGCCCGGCCGATCTTCGCCCCGGCCCCCGTGAACGGGGACATCGAGGGCGCCTTCTTGCCCTTGAACGTGACGATCAGCGGTACGTCGGCGCGGCCCGCGTCGTCGTAGCCGTCGGCGAGCAGCTGGGTCACGTCGAACAGGCGGGCGTCCAACCTGCCCTGCGCCAGCAGCAGTTCGGCATCGCCGGGCACGACCCGGGTGTGTCCGTCGACCACCCGGACGGAGAACGGCACCCGCTCCCGGCCCTCCGCCCGCACCAGCCCGGTGACCTTTCCGGCACCGTCCACCATGACCTGGTCACCGGTGACCAGCGTCACCGTCTTCACGGCCTTGGCCGTACCGGCCGCCTCACCGACACCGGTCGCCTCGGCCGCGTCGACCGTCCTGACCGTAGTGGCGCCACCGGCGTCCTGGGCTTCCGCACCCGGCACACCGGCCAGCAGAAGGGCCGTGGAAGCGACCCCCGCCGCCACGACCGCACGCCTTGGTCTTGCGCGTAACTCCACCTGAACTCCTGACACTTCGGAATCGATCGGAATCGAAGGACTTCGCGCCTAGAGACGGACGGGGGTGACACCGGGTTGGAAAAACATCCGACGTGTTTCTGACGAGAGGTCAGTGGGTGATCGTCCGCGGAACACCCTCCTCCACCGTTCGGCCAGTACAGAGGCGGTTCTCGTACATGAGTTCCGACCGTTCGGCCGAAGCGGCGTTGGCCTCCGGGGCAGCAGATTGGGCTGTCGGGCCCCACGAGGGTGCACGGGGTGACACGAGCAGCGAGGGAGTCGGACATGACAGGTCGCCGGACATGACGAGGACACCGCCGCGCGCAGCGCGGACGAACCGGCACCTGGCGCGGGTCACGACGCTGGCCGTGGCCGCGCTGACAGCCACGCAGTGGCTCGCCTCGGCGGCGGGGCTCCCCGCCCACTGACCCTTGGCCGGCCATGGTCAGGGCCGGTACACACCCCCCGGTTCCGGTACGGCCGGTGCCACGAGTTGGGAGACCGTCACGATTGTGTAGCCGCGTCGGTGGAGGGCGTCGATGATGCCCGGGACGGCGGGGATCGTCCCCTTGTAGCGGTCGTGGAGCAGGATGATGCCGTCGCGGTGCGTCTGTTCCAGTACCCGGCGGGTGATCAGTGCGGTGTCCGTCGTCTCGTAGTCCTTGGCCGTGACGCTCCAGAGGATCTGTGCCAGGCCCAGTCTCTTCATGACGGCGGAGACGTCGTCGTCGGTGCGGCCCTGTGGCGGGCGCATCAGGACGGGGGCGCGGCCGGTGATACGCCGTACGTCGTCCTGTACGGGTTTCAGCTCGGCCTCCATCTCCTTCGCGCTCAGTTCCGTGAGCACCTTGTGGGACCACGTGTGGTTCCCTATTTCATGCCCCTCCTTCGCCATGCGCAGAACCGTGCGGGGATAGGTGTCCGTGTGCCCTTTCCCCTGGAGGAAGAAAGTCGCGTGCACCTTCTTTTCCTTGAGGATGTCGAGGAGTTTCGGGGTGGGGGCGCTCGGTCCGCCGTCGAAGGTGAGGGCGACGCATTTCGCCACCTCGCAGTCGGGGCCGGTGTCGGCGTTCTCCGCCCCCGGGGCCGCACGGGCCGCCTCCCGGGCGTCGCGCGGAGCCGTCACGTCGTGGAGCGTGGCGCAGCCGGCGGTCAGGAACAGACCGAGGAGGAGGGGGAGAGGAAAGAAGGGGGAGGCGAGGGGTGATCTGGTCCTTTTCACCTCGCATCACGCCGGTGGGCGACCACCGCGACGGCCGAGAGGACGCCCCCGACACACACTGCGAGCAGGTCACGCGCGCCGGGTATCGCGCCGCCGAGGATCGCCAGATGCGCCCATGCCCGGTCGAGCAACGGCACCCCGCCGAGCGCCAGCAGCACCAGACCCGCGATACCGCACAACACTGTCGACAGGTTCAGTTTCTTGATTTCCATGCCGCCAACCGTAGAAATTGGCGGGGTCCTGGTAATCGGGAAAAAGGCGGCAGTCGCACCTGTACCAAAGAATGGGGTGCATCCGTGGCGCCTATACCTTGGTATAGGAAATCAGCCGTCGGCTTCCGTGTGGCGCGGCCCGTGGGTACGGTCTCTTGCGTGATCGATGTGCGAAAGGCCTGGCGTGGCCATCCCGTGCTCGCGGACCTGGCCGTGGTCGCGGCGGCTGCCGCCCTGACCCTGATCGTGGCCAGGGCACGACGTACAGGGCTGTCCGTCTATCCGCAGCTCGCCGGCAGCGCCCCGGAGAGCTTCGTCGGCGGGGTGCTGCCCATGAGCTGGGCGTTCGCCTCCCTCGGCGGCGTCGTACCCCTGCTCGCCTGCGCCGCGCTCTTTCTGCGCCGGCGTCACCCCGCCGGGGTCGCGGTGGCCCTGATCGTCCTCAGCACCTGCTGGCCTCTGGCCGTGCCGGTGCTGATCGCCCTGTTCACCGTCGCCACGACGTGTCCGGCCCGTACGACCTGGTCGATCACCGGGGCCGCGCTAGTACCGGTGCCGGTGCACCTCCTGGTCGCCCCGCCCGCCGACCCGCTCGCCCTGGCGACCACGGTGTCGGCGGTCACCCTCGTGGCGGGCGCCGTGGGCTGGGGGCTGGCCGTCGCCGGACTGCGGGAACGGGCGGTGCGCGCGGAGACGGAGGCGGCGATGCGCGCCCAGCGGGCACAGCAGCACGCCCGCGAGGAGATCGCCCGGGAGATGCACGACGTACTCGCGCACCGTCTCTCGCTGCTGTCCATGCACGCGGGGGCACTGGAGTACCACCCGGGCGCTCCACCGGAACAGGTCGCCCAGGCCGTGGGGGTGATCAGGGACAGCGCCACGCAGGCCCTGGAGGACCTCCAGGACGTACTGAAGGTGCTGCGCGCCCCGGTCGTGAGCGAGCACACCGAACCGCCCCTGCCGACTCCGACGCGGCTGGCCGTGACCCTGCTGATCGAGGAGTCCCGTGCCGCGGGCGCGGACCTCAGCGTGCGCCGGCTGCTCGACGACCCTGCCACGATGTCGCCGGTCACCGCGCGTACCGCCTACCGGCTGTTGCAGGAAGCGCTCACCAACCACCGTAAGCACGCCCCCGGCACCCCGGCGTCCCTCACCCTCACGGGCGGGCCCCGGGACGGGCTGAGCATCCAGGTGACCAACCCTCTGCCACCCGCCACCAAGGATTCCGTACTGGACCCCGTGCCGGGCTCCGGTCAGGGGCTGATCGGCATGCGGGAACGGGTCGACCTCGCCGGCGGGCGACTGCACCACCGCACCACGCACACCGACTTCCACCTCGACGTCTGGCTCCCATGGACGGCATGACCCGCGAGCCCCGCACGCCCCGTGAGGCCCACATGACCCGCGAGACCCGCACGGCACGCGTGACCCGGCTGCTCGTCGTCGACGACGATCCCCTCGTACGTGCCGGACTGCGGCTGATGCTGTCCGCCGCCGACGACATCGACGTCGTGGCGGAGGGCTCCGACGGCGCCGATGTGCAGGACCTCGTGGACCGGCACCGTCCGGACCTGGTCCTCATGGACATCCGTATGCCGAGAATGGACGGGCTCGCGGCCACCGCGGCGCTCCGGCAGCGGCCCCGGCCCCCGGAGGTGCTGATCCTGACCACCTTCACCACCGACAGCTACGTCCTCCAGGCGCTGCGGGCCGGAGCGGCCGGGTACGTCCTCAAGCACACGCCCCCGGCCCAGATCGTGGCGGCCGTGCACAACGTCATGGCGGGCGAGCCCGTGCTGTCCCCGGGCGCCGTCAGACAGCTGATCGACGCCGTCACCGACCCCGCGACCGGGACGGGCCCGGCCCGGCGCGAGGAACGGGAGCGGGCGGAGGCGGCGCTGGACCGGCTGGGCGCCAGGGAGCGGGAGGTGGCGCTCGCCGTCGCCGAGGGCCGGACCAACGCGGAGATCGCCGCGGCCTGCCATATGAGCCTGCCCACGGTGAAAGCGCACGTCTCGCACATCCTGACCAGGCTCGGCCTCAACAACCGCGTACAGATCGCGCTCCTGGTCTACCGCGCGGGCCGCGTCTGAACCCGACCGCGGGATCGGCCAGGTATCGACTGGGGCCAGGGATCGGCCGAGGCCGGGCAGCCGCCGCCAGTTACTGCTAAAGTCGAAGTAACTTGCTTCTGTTTTAGCAGTGACTGTATGTCGGCCGCTGCCCTCACCCTCAAGGACCGCCCCATGCCCCAGAACCAGCCGCAGACCATCGCCCCGGACGCGCTGCCCGAGGCGATCACCCGTTATCTGGCGGCGCACCGCGCCCACGACACCGCCACCGCGGTCACCGCGTTCACCGGTGACGCCACGGTGACCGACGACGGCAGGACGTACGAGGGCATCGCGGCGATCGAGCGGTGGCTGAGCGGGGCCGCGACCGAGTTCACGTACACCGTCGAACTCACCGGCGCCCAGCGGACGGACGCGACCCGATTCGTCGCAGTGCACCACCTCGAAGGCGACTTCCCCGGCGGCACCGTCGACCTGCGCTACCGGTTCGCCCTGCGCGGCGGCCTCATCGAGCGCCTCGTCATCGAGCCCTGAGACGGATCGGCCGGCGTCCTGGGCCCGGTCGGTGGGGGACTTTCCGGAGGTCGAGGTGTGCGAGAAGTTGTGGGTCGTCACCATCTCGGCCGCGCAGCCGTTGGCGGTCCGTTGGGCGTTGACGTTGTCGAACGCCTGCTTCTCCAGCGACGTCGTCTCCGTCGCGTCCGCCGGTGCGGCGGCCGATGCCGCCGGGGCGGATATCGCGGCCCCGGCCGCCATCGGACCCAGCGCGACCATTACGCGGAAACAGTGCTGGCGGTCCGGGTGGAGAACGCCCGCGTCACCGGCCTCTACTACGTCCGCAACCCCGAGAAGCTCACCCGCGTCGAGTCCGAGACCCCTCTCGCCTCCCGCTGACCCGTTCACATACCCGGGGCCAGGCGGAGGCGGGCAGCGCGCGGCACCGTTGAAGGCGCCGCCCACGACCCGCTCCCCGCCTGACCCCTGTCGGAAACTGAACCCGTTGCCGACCTCAGATGTCGAACTCGTGTTCCCGGGTCTCCGGCAACGCCAGCAGACACACGAGGCTCACCAGGCAGAGGCCGCCCGTGTAGAAGCCGAGGACCAGCGGGGACTCCCAGTGGCTGTTCAGCCAGGTGGCGACCGACGGGGCGAAGCCGCCGCCGAGGGTGTTGGCCAGGATGAACGCGGCGGAGGCGCCGGTGTAGCGCATCCGGGCCGGGAACAGTTCCGGGAGGAAGGCCGCCACCGGGGAGAACATCAGCGCGAGGAACATCAGGCCGACCGTGTAGGCGCCGGTGATCACCAGGCCGTTGCGTGAACTGAGCGAGGCGTACATCGGAATCGCCCAGACCACACAACCGACGGCCCCGGCCAGCATCAGCGGGCGGCGGCCGATCCGGTCGGACAGCCTGGCCACCGGGAGGGTGATCGCGATTCCGGCCGCCGCGCCGATGCTCGCCGCCGTCAGCATCGTGTTCCGGGGGATGCCGAGTTCCTGTGGGCCGTAGGAAAGGCTGTAGACGATCGTCAGGTAGTAGACGGCCGAGCCGCCGATCGCCGCGCCGGTGCCGAGCAGCAGCCGGCCGGGGTACTGCTTGAGGAGCGTGCCCAGCGGGAATCCGGGCGCCGATTCCGATCCCGATTCCGGTTCCGACCCCGCCCCCGGCTTCGATTCCGGTGACCGCGCCGCGCTCTTGAAGACCGGGGACTCGGACACCGTCGCACGCACCCACAGGCCGACCACGACGAGCACGGTGCTGAGCAGGAACGGGATGCGCCAGGCCCAGTCGGTGAAGCCCTCCATGCCCACGATGTTCATGGTGGGGAGGATGACCGCGGTGGAGAGCAGGAAGCCGAGCGAGGGGCCGATGTTCGGGATGGACGCGTACAGCGCGCGGCGGCCCGGCGGCGCGTGTTCGGCGGCGAGCAGCACCGCCCCGCCCCACTCGCCGCCCATGCTGACGCCCTGGAGCAGCCGGAGCGTCACCAGCAGTACGGGGGCGAGGAAGCCGGCGGTCTCGTACGTCGGCAGCAGGCCGACGCCGACCGTGGCCACGCCCATCAGCAGCAGGGAGACGACCAGGGCCTGTCTTCGGCCGAGCCGGTCACCGATCGTGCCGAACAGGACGACGCCGAGGGGGCGGGAGAGGAAGGCCGCGGAGAAGGTGAGGAACGCGGCCAGGGACGAGAGGGTCGCGTTGCCCGAGGGGAAGAAGGCGGGGCCGAGGACGAGTGCGGAGGCGGTGCCGTACACGGCGAAGTCGTAGTACTCGATCGTGGTGCCGACCAGGCTCGCGACGGCGACTTTCGGCGCCTCACTCTTCGCCATATGGGGTGGGGAAGCGGTCATTGTCGGTAATTCAGACATGGGGGGTCACTTCCAGGTCCTGAGTGGGGAGGGGAGTCACCCTAATCATCGAAATTAAATTTCGACAAGAAGCCATTCCTATCAGTTGGCTGTCAATATTCATGCCGTCCGCCGTATAAAAATTTACCGACGGTTATACCTTGCGCACCAGCAGTCACACGTGAATGCTCGTGACCGCTAACTTGAAAGTTCTACAACCATCGATTTTCGGACACGGAGAATCGCAGGAGAACAAAATGTGATCTCCCGGCTGGGAAGGCTCATTACCCATGCTGAAAACCGGCAAGCAATTACGCTTGAGAAGACTTTCACTGGCGGGTGACGACCGACATCTGCTCATACCGCTCGACCACAGCGTCTCCGACGGCCCGATCGTCCCCGCCGACAAGTGGGACGACCTGCTGCGGGCGCTGGTGGCCGGCGGCGCCGACGGGATCATCGTCCACAAGGGACGCGCCCGCTCCTTCGCGCCGGACATCCTGAAGAGCTGCGCGCTGGTGGTGCACCTGAGCGCCAGTACCGCCCGCTCCGCCGACGTCCACGCCAAGGTGCTGGTCGCCGACGTCGAGGAGGCGCTGACGCTCGGCGCGGACGCGGTCAGCGTCCATGTGAACATCGGCTCGGACACCGAGGCCCAGCAGCTGGCCGACCTGGGGGCGGTGGCCCGTTCCTGCGACGCGTGGGGCATGCCCCTGATCGCCATGGTGTATCCGCGCGGCCCCCGGATCGAGGACCCGCGCGATCCGGCCCTTCTCTCCCATCTGGCCAACGTCGCCGCCGACCTGGGCGCGGACATGGTGAAGACCTCCGTCGCCCTGCCGATCGAGCGCATGGCCGAGGTGGTCGCCAACAGTCCCATCCCCGTCCTCGCGGCCGGCGGTCCACCGGACGGCTCCGACCTCGTCGAGTACGGCGCCGCCGTGATGGCGACCGGCTGCCGGGGGCTGGCGATCGGGCGCCGGATCTTCTCCCACCCCGCGCCCGCGGCTCTCGTGTCCCGGCTGTCGGCGGTCGTGCACGGCAACGACGGACTCCCTGGTGACATGCACATGGCTGATTACTCGACGATCGTGGCAGGAGTGGCATGAGGTTCGCATGGATCGACCTGCGTGAGGTTCCCCGTCCGCAGCTCCAGGCGGTGGTGGACGCGGCAATCCACGCCCGGATGGCGGGAGTTGTCGCCTCCGACGCGGAGTTGCTCGGGACCTTGCCGCCGACCGTCACCCGGGTGCTGGTTCCAGGGGGTACGTCTCCGACACCGACACCGGCTGCTGTGAAGAAGCTCGGCGACAAAGAAGCCAAGGGTGGGGACAAGGAGGCCAAGTCACCGTCCGGGGGCGGCACTTCATCGTCCGGCGCCGGAATCGACGTACTCCTGCGGAAGTTCGCCACGCAGGACGAGCTGGACGCCCTCGCCGCCGATCACCGTGCCGGCAGCGGAAACACCGGTGGTGGCAGGCAGGTCTCCGGCTTCATCGACGTACGGGACGACCGCACCCTTCAACTGTCCTGCGCGGGCGCGATGGTGCTGCCGTACACGGTGATCCACTTCGCCGATCCGACCAAGATCCCGCTGGAGATCGTGCTCGCCGCGGCCGAGTCCGCCGAGGGCAAGCTGGTGACGGTCGTGGACGGTCTGGAGGAGGCGGCGATCGTCTTCGACGTGCTGGAGCGCGGCTCGGACGGCATCCTCTTCACGCCCCGCAGTGCCGACGAAGTGTTCGCGCTGGCCCGGCTGTTGGAGGCGACGACGCCCCAACTGGAGCTGTCCACACTGACCGTGGAGAGCATCCGGCACGTCGGGCTCGGTGACCGGGTCTGCGTGGACACCTGCTCGCACTTCGAGGAGGACGAGGGCATCCTCGTCGGCTCCTACTCCTCCGGGTTCGTGCTGTGCTGCAGTGAGACACACCCCTTGCCCTACATGCCGACCAGGCCGTTCCGGGTCAACGCCGGTGCCCTGCACTCGTACACGCTCGGCCCCGACAACCGCACCAGCTACCTCAGCGAGGTCGGCTCCGGCAGCGCGCTGCTCGCCGTCGGCGCCGACGGGCGTACCCGGCGGGTCGTCGTCGGGCGGGCGAAGCTCGAATCCCGGCCACTGTTGGAGATCCGTACGCACGCCGAGGACGGCCGGCTGGTCAGTCTGACCGTGCAGGACGACTGGCATGTACGGGTGCTCGGCCCGGGCGGGAAGGTCCTCAACGTCACCGAGCTGCGGACGGGTGACGAGTTGCTCGGGTATCTCGCCGCCGACAAGCGCCATGTGGGGCTGCCCATCGGCGAGTTCTGCAAGGAGGTCTGAGGTTCGATGGGCGAACTCGAAGACCTCGAAGACGGTGACTCGGGATCGGACCTGACCGATCTCGTGCGGCGGCTGTTCGACGCGCACGACGACCGGCTGCCTTATCTGACGCATCAACAGGAGACGGTCACCCGGGGCGAGTTACGGGAACGGGTGACCAAGCAGGCCGCCGTCTTCGCCGGGTACGGCATCGGGCCCGGCTCCACCGTGGGGCTGCGGACTCCGCCCAGTTTCACGCAGATCGAGGTGCTGCTCGCGCTGTGGCGGCTCGGCGCGCAGGTGCTGCTCTTCGACTTCCGGCTCAAGCCGCCCGAGGTGGCCGCGCTGTGCGGCTCCTGCCGGCCACAGTTCATGGTCAGTGCCGGGTCCAACGTCCGGGCCACGTTCGGTTTCCGGTCCGAGTACGAGGTGCTCACCGAGCGGCGCCGCACCGGTCTCCCGGCCACCACCGGGCACCGGCTCGTCCAGTTCAGCTCGGGCTCCACCGGGCGGCCGAAAGTCATCGGCAGGACGGCCCGTTCGCTCGCCACCGAGGTGGACCGGTTCGCCGGGGTCCCGGGCATGCCGGTCAAGGGCGACCGGCTGCTGCTGCTCAGTTCGACCGCGCACAGCTTCGGTCTGATCGGCGGCCTGCTCTACTCGCTCGCCGCCGGTGTCTCCGTCGTCTTCGCGCCCCGCGTCTCCGCCCGCGACATGCTGCGGACCGCACGCGAACACCGGATCACCGCCGTGTTCGGCGTCCCCACGCACTACGAACTCCTCGCCGCCGCCACCGATCCCGGCACCCTGCCCGACCTGCGGGTCGCGGTGTCGGGCGGCGAGATCATGCCCCCGCAGGTCGCGGCGGGGTTCGCGCAGCGGTACGGCGTGGGGGTGGGTGAGGCGTACGGGACCACGGAGACCGGCATCGTCGCCATCGACGTCGGCGGCACGCTGCGGCCCTCGGTCGGCCGGGCGGCGCCCGGTGTCGTGGTCCGCGTCGAACGGGGCGAACTCGACGTCGCCCTCGACGAGTCGCCGTACCTCTTCGACTCGGGCGGTACGCAGTACGCCGACGGCTGGCTGCACACCCGGGACCGGGCCGAACTGGACGCCACCGGTGCGGTGTTGGTACGGGGGCGGGCCGACTCCCTTGTCGTCATCGGCGGGCTCAAGGTGGATCTGACCGAGGTGGAGAACGTGCTTCGCGAGCATCCTGCCGTTGAGCAGGCGGTGTTGGTCCACGAGGACGTGACCGAGGCGTATGTCGCGGTGCGGGCGGGGGTGGAGCGGCCTTCCGCCGAGGAGTTGGTGCGGTGGTGTCGGGAGCGGGTGGCTGACTACAAGGTGCCTCGGGTTGTGCGGGTGTTGGATGCGTTGCCTCGTACGTCCAACGGGAAGTTGGTTCGGCTGGCCGCGACTTTGCGTTCCGCCGGGTAGGGCGCTTCCGCAGGTTGTCGGTTGTCTGCGGGGCCGTTGTGGCTTGTCGCGCAGTTCCCCGCGCCCCTATCGGGGGCGCTTTACTCCCCCTTCTCTGGAGAACTTGACCATGAGCACGTCTACCCTCGAAGACGAGATCCGCGAGTTTGTTCTGAGCGCGGTCGTCGACGACATGAACATTCTGATGAGCCGTGACGGCATCACGGACGACAGTCCGGTGACCGTCGGTGGGCTGGATGTCGACTCGCTGAGCCTGATCGAACTCACGCTGCGGCTGGAGTCGCGGTTCGGCGTCGAGATCCCGGACACCGACATCGAACCCCTGGCCACCCTGACCCTCGGCGGGCTCGTCACCGAGGTCGTCCGCCGCGGTGCGAAGGCATGAGTACGAGCACGGGGGCCACTGGCACCGACATCACCCTCGACTCCGTACGGGAGTTGCTGTCCGACCGCAAGGTCTTCCCGGGGCTGCCCGACGACCTCGGCGAGGACGCCGAACTCGTCCTGGACTCCCTCGGGTTGGTGTGGCTGCTCCATGTGGTGGAGGAGCGGTACGGGCTGGTCGTCGAGCCCAGCGACGAGGACATCGCCGGGCTGACCTCGCTGCGGCGGCTCACCGGGTATCTGCGGGGCGCCCAGGAAGGAGGTGTTCGGGGTGAGTCGTGAAGTGACGGTTACCGGATATGGCGTGCGGAGTGCCTTCGGCGAGGGGGCGGAAGCCTTGCGGCGCGGGGTGTTTGCGGGGGTGCCGGGGTTTCGGCCTACGACGCGGTTCGATACGGGGCCTTACCGTACGGCGTTCGCTGCCGCGGCTCCCGACGGGGCAGACGCGGTGGAGGGGTGGGCGTTGCGGCACGCGCTCCATCGGTGCGGGGGCGATGCTCTGAGCATGGCCGGGCTCGGGGCGGGTGCAGAGGCTGCGGTACTGCTTGGGGTTGCTGGGGATCATCGGAGTGTTACCCGGCATTGGCGGGAAGGTGATGGGTCGTATGACGGGCGCGGGTCCGTTGTGGCTGGTCGCGCAGTTCCCCGCGCCCCTGTCGGGGCGCGTCTCGCTGACGCCGTGCCTGCTCGGCTCGCCGAGTTACTGGCCGAGGGGCTCGGTCTCGTCGGGCCCCGACTCGCCTTCACCAATGCCTGTGTTGCGTCTGCCGCCGCGATTATTCATGGGTGTCGGCTGATCTCCTCCGGGCGGATCGATGTCGCCGTCTGTGCGGGTGGGTATCTGGTCGAGGAGGAGACCTTCGGGAAGTTCGACTCGGGGCGGGCCTTGTCGCGGGACGGGATGGTGCGTCCGTTCAGTGCCGATCGGAGTGGGCTGTTGCTCGGCGACGGGGTCGCGGCCGTCGTGCTGGAGTCCGCCGAGCACGCCCGGCGGCGCGGGGCCCGGCCGCTCGTGTCCGTCGTCGGATGGGGCGCCGCCACCGACGCCCACCACATCGCCCAGCCCCACCCGGAAGGCGCCGGTCTCGCGCGCGCCGCGCGGCAGGCGTTGCGGCTGGCCGGGGACCCGGACGGGGCGTCCCTCGACTACGTCAACGCCCATGGCACCGGCACCAAGTACAACGACGGCGCCGAGACACGGGGTCTGCGCGCCGCCTTCGGGAAACGCGCCGAGTCGATACCGGTCAGCTCGACCAAGAGCACCACCGGCCACCTCCTGGAAGCCGCGGGCGTCGTGGAGTTCGTCATTACGGTGCTGACGCTGCTGGACGGCGTGCTCCCGCCGACCGCCGGATACGGCACCCCCGACCCCGAGTGCGACCTCGACTACGTACCGAACAGCCCTCGCCCCGCCGACCCGAGCCGCGCCCTCACCATCAACGCCGCCTTCGGGGGCGCCAACACCGCACTCGTCCTGGAGCGGCCATGACGACCACGACGGACTCCGCAGTCCTGCCCGCCTCCCCCTCCCTTTCCGTCCTCGCCGCCGCCACCGCGACCCACGACACCGGCCGGGACGGCGACATCGCGCTGCCGAAGCTGCCGGGCTTCGTGGAGTCGGCGTTCAGTCCGCTGGCGTACGAGGTCGCCGCGAGGTGTCTGACCGAGCGGCCCGGGGACGGGGACCGTACCGCCGTCGCGCTGGTCAGTCTGGCGGGTGACACCACCACCGCGGATCTGGCCAGCTCGCGCATGGTGTCCGGGCGGGTCCACAACCCGCTGCTGTTCATGCAGGCCACCGCCAACTCCGTGCTGGGGCACATGAGTCGGGAGTTCGGGATCACCGGCCAGATGTTCAGCCTCTCCACCCTCGCCGACCCGCTGACCGAACTCCTCGCCATGGCCGACCTGTTGCTGGAGGACCCGGAGCTGGAACGGGTCCTGGTGGTGGGTGTGGAGCTGGGGGGTGGTGAACGCGTGGCCGCCGTGCGTCGTGAACTGGCCGCCGAGTACAGCGCGCGTCCGGTGCCGGCCCTCCCCGCCTCCGCGGGCCTGGCGGCGGCAGTGCTGCTCGGGCGTCCCGGAGACGGCGGGGCGTCGCAGGTTCCGGTCCGGCCCACCAAAGCGACGACCAATCAACTCGGCAGCATCCAGACCCTGTTCGAGCTGGCCGCCACCCACACCGAGACAAGAGAGACCCATACCCATGCTCATCAGTAGGCAGGAGCGGGCCCGGATCTGCTCCGACACCGAACTGGGCGCCGGCAATGTGCTGGCACGGCTGGCTGCGTACGACCGGCCGCGCGACGAGGTCGTTCTGCGGATGGACGGCAACTGGCAGGCCCCCGACGGGAGTCGTCCCACTCAGCTCACCCTCGGGGAGCTGTGCGAGGTCGTCGAGACCTACGCGGGCTGGTACGCCGCCCAGGGTGTCCGCCCCCGCGACCCCGTCGCCCTGCACTCCTACTCCAGCGCCGAGTTCGCGGTGAACTTCCTGGCGCTGACGTCCCTCGGCGCGATCCCGTCCTTCGTCAACGGGAACCTGCCGCCCGACACCGCGCGGGAGTACATACGACGGCAGGGCGCCGTGGGTGCCTTCACCGACCGGGAGCATCACGACGTGCTGGCGTCGGTATCCGGATCGGCCTCGGACCTGCGCTTCTGCGCGACCGCCGCCGACATCCGCCCCGAGCACCGCGCCTCGCTCCCGCCCGCCCCCTCCTACCCGTACCGGCACGACCCCACCGACCCCGTGCTCATCTCGCACTCGTCCGGAACCACCGGTATGCCCAAGGGAGTTCCGCACACCCACCGGACACTGATGTACGCGCAGCTGCACCGGCTGCGCTACTCCACCGGCACCGACATGGAACGCACCCTGGTCGGGCTGCCCGGCGCCCACAACGCGATGGTGGCGACGCTGCTGTACTGCCTGCTTCTGCGCACCGACATCAGACTCCTCTCCAGCCAGCGCGGCACCGAAGTCCTGGACGCCATCGAGGAGTTCAGGCCCACCACCGTGCTGGCCTTCGCCGGGACCTTCGGTGAGATGGCCGCCACCGAGGATCTCGCGAACCGCGATCTGTCCAGCGTGCAGGTGTGGTTCAACACCGGGGACGCTGCGCACGAGGCGCACATCCGGGCCCTCGTGCGGCACGGCAGCCACCAGACCATCGGCAAGGACCTGCGGCGGGTACGGGTCGACGGCTCGGTCTTCGTCGACGGACTCGGCTCCTCCGAGGCCGGCTACTCCGTCTTCCACAACCGGCACACCAAGGACACCTCGGCCTACTCGCGCTGCGTCGGCAGGCCGATCAGTTTCGCGGAGGCCGCCGTACTCGCCGAGGACGGCACCCCGCTGCCGCCCGGCGAGATCGGCCGCCTCGGCCTCAAGTCCCCCACGCTCACGCCCGGTTACTGGAACGACTCGCTGACCTGGAACCGTATGCGCCTCGGCGGCTACTGGCTCACCGGCGACCTCGCCCAGCAGGACGAGGACGGCAACTTCTACCACCTCGACCGTGCCCCGGACGCCATCCGCACCCGCGCCGGCGTCGTCTTCAGCACCCGTACCGAAGAACTCCTGCTCGCCGAACTGCCCGAGCTGGCCGACTGCACGGTCGTCGGGGTCGCCGAGGACGGCGTACGCGCTGACTGGGACGGCGACGGGGTCGCGGACGCGTACGCGCTGCTCCAGCTCGCGGACGAGAACAGCGCCGAAGTCGGTGATGGGGACGAGGAGTTGACCCTCCGCGTGAACACGGCTCTCAAGACCGCGGGCTTCCCCCCGATGACCCGCGCCCTGCGCATGAAGCCCGACGACGTCGCCAAGGGCGCCACCGGCAAGGTCCTCAAGCGGGTCATGCGCGACCGTTTTGCCGCCTCCGCTGCCGCCTCCTCTGCCTCCGCCTCTTCCGAGGAGCGCCGATGAGTACGGGCACCGAAGGCGTCAACTACCGTGCCCGGGCCGGTGAGGCGTACCGGTTGTGGTGGCAGCACGACGCCAACTGGTATCAGGCGGTGGCGAGTCGGTTCGGGCAGGACGCCGCGAACGAGCTGAACGCCGAGGCGTTGCGCAAGGTCGCGACGCACGTCGGACAGCGCGTCGGCCGTCTCTCCGGTCCGCTCCCCGACACCGGTGACACCCGCAAGGACCTGGAGGAACTGCGCCGCCGGTACGACGACTGCGGCGACCGGATGTTCCCGCCCGAACTGCGCAACGCCTCCACGGAAGTCGAGGAGGACGACGGCGAGAACGACGGGTTGATCGTCCTCACGCTGCGCCGGAACTTCGCCATCACCATGGTGCGGATGGCAGGTTCGCTCGACGGCTACCGCTGCCCGTGCACCGACATCCACGCAGGCTGGTCCGAGGGACTCGGCGTCACCCTGACCGAGAACCGCGCCGAGACCTGTCTGCGCGACGGCGACAAGGCGTGCCGCCTGCTGATGCGCGTACGCACCCCCCTCGCTCACGCCATTCACGCTACTCACGACAGTACGGAGGACTGAGCACCGTGCGGATACTTGTCGCCGGAGCGACTGGTGTGGTCGGACATCCGCTGGTGGGCGCGCTACGGGCGCGGGGCCACCAAGTGAGCGCGCTGGTACGGGAGGAGTCCCGAACCCGGGCTCCGGAGGCGGACTCGGTCGTGGTCGCCGACGCCCTCGACCGTGCCGCGCTGCTGGCCGCCGTGTCGGACGTACGCCCTGACGTGGTCGTCCATCAGCTGTCGGCGCTGCGGCTGTTGCGCGACGACCCGCCGGAAGCCTTCGCGCGGACCGCCCGGTTACGCACCGAGGGCACCGCCAACCTGGTCGCGGCGGCCCGCGCGGCCGGTGCCCGGCGGCTGGTCGCGCAGAGCATCGCCTTCGCCGCCGCACCGACCGGGGACGCGGTCGTCGACGAGAGCGCACCGCTGTACGTGGACGCCCCGGACCCGGGCTGGGCGGCCACCGTACGGGCGGTCGCCGACCTGGAGTCACAAGTGCTGGACAGTGAAGTGGAGTTGAACGGGCTCGTGCTGCGGTACGGGACGCTGTACGGACCCGGCACCGCGTACGCCCGTACCGGCGGCGGAACGGCACAGCGGGTGCTGGCGGGGAAGTTGCCGCTGCCCGAGGGCGGGGCCGGGATCACCTCGTTCCTGCATGTGGAGGATGCCGTGGGGGCGGCGGTGGCGGCCGTGGAGTCGGAGGCCACCGGCGCCTTCCACATCACGGACGACGAACCGGCCCCGGCAGCACAGTGGTTGCCCCACTTCGCCGACGCGCTGGGCGCCCCTGCCCCTCGTACGGTTCCGGTGACGATGGCACCCCGGCTGCTCGGCTGGTTCATGGCCCACCAGCTGAGCACGGCGGCCGGTGCGTCAAATGCCCGGGCGCGTACGGAACTTGGCTGGAAGCCGCTGCGGCCGAGCTGGCGCGACGGGCTGGGCCAGGAATGACCGAACCCGCGCCCAGCCCGGGCAGCGGCGGTGACGCCGTCGTCGTGTGTGTGATCGGCGCCGGTCCGCGCGGGCTCTCGGTCCTGGAGCGGCTCTGCGCCAACGCGGGCCAGGCCGGCCGCCCGGTCGTGGTCCATCTCGTCGACCCGTACCCGCCGGGGCCGGGCGCGGTGTGGCGCACCGACCAGCCGCCCGAACTGCTGATGAACACGGTCGCCTCCCAGGTCACCCTGTTCACCGACGACAGCGTGCCGTGCGCGGGCCCGTCGATACCGGGCCCGAGCCTGTACGAGTGGGCGCGTGCCCTGGGACCCGGGTCGTACCCTGCCCGGGTCCTGGCGGAGGCGCGGCGGCTCGGGCCGGACACCTACCCGACGCGCGCCTTCCACGGCCACTACCTGGAGTGGGTCTTCCGGCACGTCCTGCGCACCGCCCCCGACCTGGTCACGGTCCACACGCACCGCTCGACCGCCGTCGCACTGGCCGACACCCCGGACGGGAGCCAGACGGTGACCCTGTCGGACGGCGACCGGCTGGCCGGGATGGACGCGGTCGTACTGGCCCTGGGGCATGGGCAGTTGGCCCCGGACCGGGAGGAACGCGAGCTGCGCTCCTTCGCCGCCAGGCACGCCGGGCGCTCCGGCTTGGCCTACGTCGGCCCCGCCAACCCGGCCAACGCCGATCTGAGCGGCATCCAGCCGGGCACCCCGGTCGCCCTGCGCGGACTCGGCCTGAACTTCTTCGACCAGCTGGCGCTGCTCACCGAAGGCCGGGGCGGCACCTTCAAGCAGGGTGACCGGGGTGCGGGCCTCGTCTACATCCCGAGCGGCAACGAGCCTGTGCTGTACGCCGGTTCGCGGCGCGGGGTGCCGTACCACGCGCGCGGCGAGAACGAGAAGGGCGCGCTCGGCCGCCACCACCCGCGCTTCCTGACCCCCGAGGTCATCGCCGGGCTGCGGCGGCGCCCGGTCGGCTTCCGGGCGGACATCTGGCCGCTGATCGACCGCGAGGTACGGACCGTCTACTACGAGGCGTGGATCCGGGCCGCCCAAGGACCGTGGGCGGCAGCGGAGTTCGTACGGTCCTGCTTCGCGGGGCGCGATCCGGAGCCGGTCCTCCTCGACCGGTACGAGGTACCGCCGGACGAGCGCTGGGACTGGCGGCGCGTTGAACGCCCCTACGGCGATCGGCATTTCGCCTCCCGCGCCGACTTCCGGCACTGGCTGCTGGGGTATCTGCGCCGGGATGTCACCGCCGCCCGTCTCGGCAATGTGAACGGCCCGCTGAAGGCGGCGCTGGACGCGCTGCGGGATCTGCGCAACGAGGTCCGGCTGGTCGTCGATCACGGCGGGGTCTCCGGGGAGTCGTACCGGGCCGAACTGGACGGCTGGTACACGCCGTTGAACGCGTTCACGTCGATCGGCCCGCCCGCGTTCCGGATCGAGCAGCTGATCGCGCTGATCGAGGCGGAGGTGGTGCAGGTGGTGGGACCGGGGATGCGGGTGCGGACACGGCCCTCGGAGCGGGAGAGCGGTCTCGGCACGGCCGGTTTTCTCGTGGACGCGGAGGGGGTGTCCGGGCCGCCGGTGCTCGTGAGCACGCTCGTCGAGGCTCGGCTGCCCGACATCGACCTGCGGCGCAGCGCCAACCCGCTGCTGCGGGGGCTGCTGGCGCGGGGCGGGTGCGTTCCGTACCGGCCGGGCGGCCATGAGACGGGCGGGATGGCGGTGACCGACGGCGCGCCCCGGCTGCTGGACGCGTCGGGGCGTCCGCATCCGCGCCGGTTCGCCTTCGGGGTGCCGACGGAGGGGGTGCGCTGGGTGACGGCGGTCGGCATCAGACCTGGCGTGGGCTCGGTGACGCTGGAGGACTCGGACGCGATCGCGCGGGCGGTGCTGGGGCTGGAGGGACCACAAGTGCCGGTGCGTGGAGATGTGTTGATGACCGGTCAGACATCAGGCGCGGGGAGTCGATGAGCCGATGAGCATGAACGGCAGGAAGGTGCCCGTGTCCTCCGTCGGCACCGACGCGGGCCTGCTCGCCCCCACCTGGGCGGGTACGCCCGCGGCGGCCGAGGTGACCGACGAGGCGTGGCTGCAGGCCATGCTGGACGTGGAAGTGGCTCTGGCGCAGGCCCAGTTGGCGGTGGGACTGACACCGGCGGCGGCTGTGGCGGCGATCGCCTCGGAGGCCCACGCGGACCGTCTCGACCTGGTCGCCCTGGCGCACGCGGCGCGGGCCGCCGCCAATCCGGTCGTCGCGCTCGTCACCGCCTTCACCGAGGTGGTCGCGGCGAAGGACCCGGCCGCCGCCGAGTACGTACACCGGGGTTCGACCAGCCAGGACATCCTGGACTCGGCGGCGATGCTGATCGCCCGCCGCGTCCTGACCCTGATCGCCACCGACCTCGAACGCACCGCCGCCGCCCTCGCCGCACTCGCCGACACCCACCGCCACACCGTCCTGGCCGGCCGCACCCTGGCCCAGCACGCGGTACCCACCACGCTCGGTCTGAAGGCGGCGACCTGGCTCCAGCTCGTCATGGACGCCCTGACCCGGGTACGGACGGTGGCGTCCGTTCTCCCGGCCCAACTGGGCGGCGCTGCGGGCACGTTGGCGGCATATCGCGAGTACGCGGTGATCGACGGCGGGACGGGCGAAGGCGGGGTGGGCGAAGGCGGGGTGGAACTGCTCGCCCCGTTCGCGGAGGCGCTCGGACTGGCCGAGCCGACGCTGCCGTGGCACACCGTACGCACTCCGATCGCCGAACTGGGCGCGGTACTTCAGCTGGTCACCGGGGCGCTGGGCAAGTTCGCGCTGGACGTGCAGACACTGTCCCGTACGGAGATCGGCGAGGTGTCCGAACCGGCGGCGACGGGACGCGGGGCCTCGTCCGCGATGCCGCAGAAACGCAACCCGGCCCTCGCCACCCTGATCGTGTCGGCCGCCCGCCAAGTCCCGGCGTACGCGCTCGTGTTGGCCCAGTGTCTGCTGGCCGAGGACGAACGCCCCGCCGGGGCGTGGCACGCCGAGTGGCAACCGCTGCGGGAGGCGCTGCGGCTGGCGGGCGGGGCGGCGCACACCGCCGTGGAACTGGCGGAGGGTCTGAACGTCCACCCGGACCGCATGCTCGCCAACCTCCACCTGACCGGGGGCGCGATCGTCACCGAGCGGTTGGCGGTGGTGCTGGCGCCGGTGCTCGGCAAGGCTCGGGCGAAGAAGCTGCTGGCCACCGCCTCGGCCGAGGCGGCCGGCACCGGGCGCCCGCTGAGCGAGGTGCTGTCCGAACACCCGCGCCTGTCGGCCGAGTTCACCCCTGCCCAGCTCACGGAACTGCTCGACCCCGCCTGCTACACGGGCGCGGCGGACGCACTGGTCGACCGGGCGCTCCATGCGTACGGGAAGTACGGGAAGTACAGGGACAACGGAGAGGCGCGATGAGCGAAGTGAGCGGCAGCGCTACGGGAGAGGTCCCCCAGCCGTCCCAGTCATCATCCCGGTCGTCCCAGCCATCCCGGTCCTCCTGGCCCGTCCTCCTGGTCGTGGTCTGCGCCCAGATGCTGATCTGGCTGGACACCTCGGTCCTGAACGTCGCCGTCACCACCCTGGCCGACCCGGCCGACGGACTGGGCGCGTCCTCGGCCGAGTTGGAGTGGGTGGCGAGCGCGTACACCCTCGTCTTCGCGGGCGCCCTGTTCGCGGGCGGCGCGCTGGCCGACCGTTTCGGCCCCCGGACCACGCTCCTGGCGGGCCTGGCGCTGTTCGGCGCGGCCTCGGGAGCCGGTGCCTTCGTCTCGTCGCCGGGCTGGCTGATCGTGGCGCGGGCGGTGATGGGCGCGGGCAGCGCGCTGCTCATGCCGGCGACGCTGTCGGTGATCGTGCAGAGCACCCCGGAGGAGAAACGTACGCGGGCGATCGCGATCTGGAGTTCGTCCAGCGGCCTGGGTGTGGCCGTGGGCCCGGTGGTCGGCGGGGCGCTGCTCAGCAACTTCTGGTGGGGCTCGGTGTTCCTCGTGAACGTGCCGATCGTGGCGCTGTGCATGGCCGGAGTGGCAATGGCCGTACCGGAGTTGAGGAGTCCGGGGCACCGCCGGCTGGACCTCCCCGGCCTGGCCCTCTCGGTCGCCGGCCTCGGCGGAGTCGTGTACGGAATCATCGAGTTGGGCAACGGCCGTACCTGGTACGGCCCCCACGTCCTCCTCCCCCTCCTCCTGGGCGGCGCGTTGCTGGCCGCGTTCGTCGCGGGCCAGCGCAAGTCACCGGCCCCCAGTCTGGACGTACGACTGTTCCGGCAGCCCGGGTTCGCGGCGGGCAGCGTCGTGCTGCTGATCGCGTTCATGGCGTTGGCCGGGCACCTCTTCTACGCGGCCTTCTACCTCCAGGGCCCGCGCGGCCTCTCCCCCGCCGACGCCGGGACGGTGATGATCGCCGCCGCGATCGGCATCGTCCTGGGCAGCCAGGCGTCCCCGGCGATGAGCCGCCGGCTCACGGCCCGTTGGACGGTGGCGGCGGGCGTCCTGGCCACGGCGGTCACGTACATCGCGTACGCCTGGCTGGACGGCGGCACCCCGATCTGGTTCATCGCCACGCTGCTGTGGGTGCAGGGCTTCGGGATGGGCCTGGTCGGTACGCCGGTCACAGCCGTGATGATGAGCGGGGTGCCGCCGCAGCTGGCGGGCGCGGGGTCGGCGCTCAACAGCGTCACGCGTCAGGTGGGCGGGACGCTGGGGGTGGCGATGGCCGGTTCGATCCTGTCGGGGGTGTACCGGGCGCGCATGTCGGATGCCTCCGAACTACCGGGCGTGGTAAGGGAGTTGCCCGCGCCCGCCGCCGAGCAGGCCCGCACCTCAGCGGAGGCGGCCCGCTCCCTGTCCGACTCCCTCCACCTGCCCGAACTGGCGACGACGGCCGATCGTGCCTTCCTCGACGCGATGTACGCGGCCACCCTCTCCATCGCCGCCCTGGCCCTCGTCGGCTTCGCGGTGTCGGTCGTGGGCCTGCGGACACAGCCACCGAAACCGCAGAACGCCCTCCCGTCGAAGGTGGATTCCGCGTAGCGAACGCGACCGTGGAGTAGGAACCGGAGGAGGAACAGAGGGTGGAGGAGAAGGCGGAAGAGAGGGCGGAGGAGAGGAACTTGGAGAGCGAGGCCATGATGGCGCAGGCGACGCCCCGTTCGGTCTTCGTCACCGGCGGAAACCGGGGGATCGGGCTGGCGATCGCCCGCCGTTTCGCGACGGCGGGCGACCGGGTCGCGGTGACGTACCGGGACGGGAAGCCCCCGGAGACGGAGGGATTCCTGTCCGTGCGCTGCGATGTGACGGACAGTCAGCAGGTGGACCGGGCCTTCGAGGAGGCCGAGGCGGAACACGGCCCGGTGACGGTCCTGGTCGCCAACGCGGGCACCTCGAACGACCGTCTGCTGGTCCGGATGACGGAGACGGACTTCACGTCGGTCGTCGACACCAACCTCACCGGGGCCTTCCGGGTCACTCAGCGAGCGGTGCGCGGAATGCTCCGCGAGGGCCATGGCCGTATCGTCCTGATCTCCTCGACGGCGGCCCTGCACGGCTCGGCCGGCCAGACCAACTACGCGGCGGCGAAAGCGGGGTTGATCGGTTTCGCCCGCTCCCTGACCCGCGAACTGGGCCCAAGGGACATCACCTGCAACGTCGTCTCCCCCGGCCTCACGGAAACAGACATGAGCGCCGCCCTCACCCCCGACCAGCGCCGCGACCTCCTCCGCCAGACCCCGGCGGGCCGACTCGGCCGCCCGGAGGAGATCGCGGACGCGGTGGCGTTCGTGGCGGGGGCCGGGGCCGGGTATGTGCGGGGGGCGGTGATTCCGGTGGACGGGGGTGCGGGGTTGGGGCACTGAGGGGACAGGCACGAGGTGGGCGTCGAACTCGCCGGGCGCGTCACCTGCGAATGCACGGCGTCCCCGGATGGAGAAGCACAGTTTATATAAGTGCGCTTCTCCATCCGGGGGACTTCTGGGCGGTCCTCTCGCCCGCGTCAGCCATGGCAACGGCCTCGCCCCCAGGACCCGCACCAGCCACGAGGTCGACCTCACGGCCCTCTACAGCCCCGCCTGACACACGCCCTGACATCGGCCCATGCGTTTGTGGCGGAGTCATGACACGGTCGCGACCTGCCGACCCCACCGACCACTCCCCCTTGACTTCGGAACGTATTCCGAATTACTCTTCCCCTATGTCCACTCTGACCGTTTCGTTCTCCGATCTGTCGAAGAACTCCAAGCGGGTCGCCGAAACCGTCGAACGCGCCCAGCGTGTCCACGTAACGCGCCGTGACGGCGAGGACCTGTACCTCACCACCGAGCGCCATGACCGTCAGCGCGAGGAGACCGCCGACGTCACCGCCCGGCTGTTCGCAGCCCTGATCAGCAGCGACGAGGGCGCCCGCGCGATTCTGCTTGCCCTGCCCGAGGTTTTTCCGTGGACTCGGCACCTGTCGACGGAAGAAGTTCGCGAGTTCGTCGTCGACCTCGTCGACGCGACCCACGACGCTGCAGAACTGGACGTGCACACCAACTTGCACCGAGTCATAGTCGAATGGCGCGCCACCGCCAGAATCCTCGCGGACCCCGACCTGACGGCGCAGTTGATCACCCCGCTCCCGGACGAGGACCACGGCGAGGTACCCGCTCCGTGAGCCCCAAACGCGGCGACGACGTCCCACCACCGCCGATCGGCAACGAATGGCGCCTCCGATTCGCCACGAACGACGCAGCCAAAGGCTGGGGCGACCTGTGCACCGAAGCCCCCGGTAACACCCGGCGCTGCTTCCTGAATCAGCTCCCGATTGATCTGGGTGCCGTCGGGGCGGTAGTTGAGATGAACCACGGTCGTCTCGTCGAACAGCCAGAAGTCCTGCTCGGGAAGTCCGAGATTCTCCCGCTCCGTCACATCGACTATCTGGTAGTCCTCCCCTGCCGCGACGTTCCCTGGGATCGCCCACTCGAAGAGATAGCGGCTGTACGGCGTGAGCGGTCGCCGTACGATCTTGGCCCGGGTCATCGTCCGCCCGGCCGCCGCGTGGTCCCTGATGGTCTGGTGCCAGGAAGCGTTGAAGCCGTCAGGCACGGTGGCACCGGCCAGGAAGTCGCGGAGTGTCTCGGCCTCAAAAGGCATCGTGTAGGTCTGGTGCACTTCGAGCCGGAACGCCGAGCGCTTGAAGTCGCGGAAGTACGCCTGCCACTCGTCGCCGTCCAGCAGTACGGGGCTAGAGCCACCCTCGGGCACGTGCCGCCACCTTCAGGATGTCTTCCGGAACCAGTACGACCGACTCACCGTCCGGCACCGGGTGGATCACGTCGTACCCCTGGATGGCCAGCATGCCGGGTTCCGGAGTCGCGTACACGGTCGGACAGTCGCCGTTCCCGCACTTGTCGTCGTCGGCACTCCCGCACGGCCCGCCGGCGATGATCCGTAGTTCGTCCACTGAGACCCCTCTCGGTCTGCGTCGTGAGCAAGCTACGGAACGTCCTGCCCGGGCAACAAGGGTGGCTCACCGTCCAGTCACGAAGTCGCATAGAACGGTGGGTGTGAGTCACGGAGGGAGGCCATCTGAGCAGGGACGACAGGGAGTTGGACAACTGTCGGCGCATGACCGACAACAACTGGGGCGAGGCAGAACCCCACCACGCAGGCGTGGTCAGCCCCCTGGCCGAGCGCGTAGGCCCTACGCCCTACGTTGATTCAGGCCCTAACCTCGATCTTTCGTGACGGGTCGTTGGTTCTTTCGGCGCCCGTTTCCGCTGGCGGGACTGGTTGCGGACAGGGTGATGGCCCGGCTGTCGTGTCGGGTCGGCGCCGGGTTCCACGGCTCCGGTGGGTGCATCAGGGCTCGTTGGGGTGGGTTGCTGTTGTTCAGCGGGGTTGGGGAGGGCGTCCAGTCGCTGGACCGCGGCGGTGATGATGCCGGTCCAGGGCCAGTGCCGGGTGAATCTGAGGTGCTGGCGGCGGCCGGTGGTGATCAGCTGGGCTGCGGCGGAGAACAGTCGCAGCCGCAGACGGCGGGGTTCCCAGAGGCGGGGTTTGCCGGTCAGGGCGAGCATCGGCATCCACGCGAGGAGGTCGAGTGCGAGCTGGACGATCTCCAGCCAGACCTGGTTCTGTGCGGTGTCGTGCCGGGGCAGGTTGCGCAGGCCGGTGGCACGCGCGTTGCGGATGCGGTCCTCGGCCCGGGCCCGCTGGCGGTGCCGCAGTTCGAGTGCGGCGATGGCCTGGCCCGGGGTGTTGGTCGCGAAACAGGTCAGACGCAGGCCGTCGGCGTCGGTGAACCGCAACTGGGCACCGGGATGGGGCCGTTCCTTGCGGACGATCAGCCGCATCCCCGCTGGCCAGCCCTTGAGCGGGTCACCGTCGAGTTCGGCGACCCAGGCGCCGTCACGGATCTGGCCGTCGGGTTCGACGGCCGGGGTCCAGGCCAAGGCCGGGACCTGCAGCACGGCCTGGTGAACGGCGTCGGTAACGGTCATGCCGACCGAATACGACAGCCACCTTCCCCGCTGGGCGAGCCAGCCCACGAACTCGTGCGTCCCGCCTGCTGAGTCCGTGCGGACGAGCGTGGACCGGCCCCGCCGGTGCCGCTTGGAGAGTTGGGCCAGGGCGATGCGGGTGGCGGCGATATGGTCGACGGCGGTGTTGGAGCCGGCGTTCCCGGGTCGCAGCACAGCGACCACCGGCTCCCCCGTGCCACCGCGGCCGTGGTCCACGAACCCCATCAGCGGGTGGTGGCCGTATGTCTTCTTCCACGTCGCGGCCGCGTCCTGCTTGTCGGAGTGGGCCAACACCAGTACCCCGTCCAGGTCCACGACGACCTGACCGCCCGCGTCCGGCGCGGCGGCCCCGGCCAGTTTCCAGACGCGCTCACGCACGACGGCGCGGGCCGCGCGGATCGCGGTCAGGGCCTTCGGGCCGGCCGCGGCCAGGGTGTCGATCAGCCGGGACACCGTCGGATCGGAGGCCACCGGCCCGAACACGCCGGGCTCAGCCCGCAGCATCCCCACATCGGCCAGGCCGTCTCCACCCAGCGCGACCGCCAAGGCGACATCCAGCAGGACCTTCCCCGGATCGTGTACCGCCTGCAGGCGCCGCCACGGCGCCAGCGCCGCCGATATCTCCCGGTCCAGACCAATCTTGCGAACCGTCTCCACCAGCAACACGGCCCCTGCCTGCGAGACCACCCCACGCCCGCCGCCCTCGACACGGACACGCGGATAGAACCCGACAGGCTTTCTCACGTTTTCAATCAAGCCTCGGACACCCCGTCTCGGGAAAGCCTGAGGCCAGAAACGCTCGTGAGCGCGGAAAAGGTCAACACCCCTTGCGGCGGGTTGCGGACATTCGGTCGTGGTGCGGACGCACCCGGCTCCGCTCCCCGCCCGCCGGGGATCCCGGCGGGACTGTAGATCGAACAACACGACAACATGTAATTCCCGATCATGGAAGATGCGCCGATGACCAGCAGGAACACAGCCGGGCCCGGATCGCCGGGGCGGCTGGGCCGGAGGCGGTCCAGCGGGTGGACGACCAGCTGATCGGCGAAACCTGCAAGAAGGGCCAGGCGGAGGGTCAGCAGCTCACCGGCGGGGACCGGCTGCTGCCACCGGCACCCTGTGCTTTCCCTTGTTGCGCCACGCTCGGGTCGGGTGGACCCCCCGCGGCCCACCCGACCGGCCTGCCGGGGTAGTCGGCGGCCGGCTCGGTGCCACCGGCCCGCCAGCAGCCTCCACGGGCGAGAGCAGACGCTCGGCCCCGCCCGTCTTCTCCAGTGGACGCGCAGGCGGTGTGAGGGCACGCGTGCTCACTGGGCGTGCACTAGAAGCCCGACGGCCGCGAGGATCGCGGAACGCCGAACCGGTTGCCCCGTGGCCTCGGCGCCAGGGGTCAGCGGTGTGCCGCTCAGGGACAGCGTGAGCAGGAGGTTGAGGAGCTCATCGGCCGACAGGGTGCCGGGTAGCACGCCATGCGCCTGGGCGTCGCGGATGCGCTCGATCTTGTCATGCTGCGCGGCCACCACAACGTCGGGAAGCTCCTGGTCGGGGCGCTCAAGCTGTCGCCAGGCCGCCAGACGGACGACGTCCGGGTGTTCGGCGTAGTAGTCCAGGAGACGGTCGACGTAGCCGACCAGGTCGGCCGGGTTCAGGGGGACATCCCGCACCAGATCGGTCACCAGGTCGCTGTAGACAGCGTCGAAGAGGTTGAGCTTGCTGCCGAAGTACCGGTACAGCAGAGCACCGTTCACGCCGGCTGCCCGAGTGATGCGGTCGACACGCGCGCCGGCGATGCCGTGGCGCGCGAACTCCTCCGTTGCCGCCTCCAGGATCCTGCTCTGCGTCTCCTGTGCGTTTCGCGCCACCCTGACTCCAGTGTAAGTAGGTAGTTACTTGACCAGTGTGCCACGGCGACGTACGGTCAAGTAAGTAAGAAGCTAATTACTTACTTGGGAATGGAACTGCTGTGATCACTTACGACAAGCTCTACATCGGCGGACACTGGACCGCTCCTGTCGACGGTGAGCTGCTCAAAATCTGCTCACCTCACGACCAGTCCCTCGTCGGGCTGGCGGCCCAAGCCTCTCCGGCAGACGTCGATCTGGCAGTCGCGGCAGCCCGCAAGGCATTCGACGACGGTCCGTGGCCCAGTCTGCCGCCGGCGGAGCGCAGCGCCCTCGTATCTCGGTTCAACGAACTTCACGCCGCGCGTTCGCAGGAGATCGCCGACCTGGTCACGTCCGAGAACGGCTCGTCCAGCTGGTTCACCAGCGCTTTGCAGACCTCGCTGGCCGAGCAGACCGACGCCTTCGTGCGGGCGGCATCCGGCTATGCCTGGGAGGAGCGTGTCCGCACGTCCCTGGGTTCCGAGGCGGTGGTGCGGCGTGAGCCCGTCGGCGTCGTGGCGGCGGTCATACCGTGGAACGCGCCGCACCAGTCGGCCCTGGTCAAGCTGATCCCTGCGCTGCTGGCCGGGTGCACCGTCATCCTGAAAGTCTCACCGGAAACATCCCTCGACGGCTTGCTGCTCGGCGAGCTCTTCACCGAGGCCGGCTTCCCGGAGGGCGTGGTGAGCATCCTGCCCGCCGGACGGGAAACGAGCGAGTACCTGGTGTCCCATGCCGATGTGGACAAGATCGCTTTCACCGGATCGACCGCGGCCGGCCGCCGCATCGCCGCTGTCGCCGGGGAGCAGCTCAAGCGCGTCAGCCTCGAACTGGGCGGCAAGTCCGCGTCGATCATCCTGGAGGACGCGGATGTCGCTGCCGTGGCCGAAGGCGTGAAGTACACATCGTTCGCCAACAACGGCGAGTCGTGCGTCTCTCACACGCGCATCCTTGCCCCGCGGAGCCGCTACGAGGAGATCGTCGCGGCGCTCGCGACGATGGCGGAGGGCATCAAGGTCGGTGATCCGCGCGACCCGCAGACTTTCGTCGGGCCGATGGTGCGGGCCGATCAGCGACAGCGCATCGCGGCCTACATCAGCCTCGGCCTGGAGGAGGGCGCCCGACTGGTCGCCGGAGGTCCAGGCACCCCCGAGGGTCTGGAGACAGGCCACTACGTGAGGCCGACCGTCTTCGCCGACGTGGACAACTCCATGCGGGTCGCGCAGGAGGAGATCTTCGGACCCGTTCTCGTCGTCATCCCCTACCAGGATGAGGACGACGCCGTACGGATAGCCAACGACTCCCCCTACGGCCTCAGCGGTGGAGTGTGGACCAGCAGCGAGGAACGCGGGCTGGCCGTGGCGCGGCGCATCCGCACCGGAACCTTCACTGTCAACGGGGCGCCGCTGAGCTTTGAGACCCCCTTCGGCGGGTTCAAGGCCAGTGGTCTGGGAAGGGAGTTCGGCACGGCGGGGCTGGCCCAGTACGTGGAGCAGAAGACCATCGCTCTGTGACGTCGAAGACGTCGAAGAGTGCCGTGGTCGAGGTGGCCGGAGCGCCGGGGAGCAAACCGGGACTGACCCTTCGCTGCGGTGTGAGGGGTGGGACCATTCGGCCGTTTTCGGTCCTCGCCACAGCCTTGGAGGCCGTCGCCGCGTACGAGCACGCCAGAGCCCGTCCGGGGCGGAGGACTGCCCGACCCTGAGCGCCCATCAGCAGGCATGCAAGAGCCTCGGCAGGCTCACGCCGCACCGGGGTGCCCCAGGTCGGCGAGACCACCGTGCCCCCACCGCCTGGACGCGGACAGGCGGGTACGGCCCGATACGCTTGTTCACCTGGAGAGTGCTTCTTTCCTTGCAGCGGACAGGGCCCTAGACAAGTCCCATCGTTGCAGGTCGGTAGGACTATCCACTTATTTGGCCTAGGCCCGGACAAGGCCGCTCGTGAAAGCGTGAGGCTAACGCCACTCGGACGCCTCTCCACGTAACTCCGCGAACGGCACGGAGTGGGCCAGGGCGATTCGTCGCCACTCCGAGTAGGGGCCCGTGTCACCCGAGAACACCTCTCGGTCGATCTGTGTCCCGTCCGCCCGGAAGTTGAGGTGCACGATCCGGGACTCGTCGAACATCCACCAGTCGGTCCCGGTGAGCGGAAGGCCGTAGTCGTCCTGGCTGGCGTCCAGGACGCGGATGTCCTCCCCGGCAGCGATGTTGCCGGGGATTCCCCAGGCGAACTGGTACCGCTGGTAGTCCGTCAGGGGCTGTCGTACTACCCGTACTCGTCCGATCGTGCGCCCCGATGCCAGGTAGCCGCGCACTCGCCCGTGCCACCGCGAATTGTGTTCCGCGGGCTTGGCCTCGCCCCGGAGGAAACTCGCGACGTTCTCCGCCTCCTTGGGCATCGTGTACACGGATTGGGCTTCGAACCGCCATGCGTCACGCTCGTACGCGTCGAACGTTCGCCGCCACTCGTCACCGTCCAAGAGCACGTGCAGCCTCCCTGAGAACCGCTTCCGGAATCGTCGCCGTGTCCAGTCTGGACGTTCAGCGGGCGGTCATACGACGATGCACGTCATCGCCGCCCACAGCAGAGGCGAGTGTTCGATCCCGCCCCCCGCCCGCCAGTTGTCCAACTGCTCGCGTTGCCAGCGGGACAAGCTGCTTACCGGGTCGGGGTGTTCGTGGGCCGTGTCTATCGCGGTGATCGCCTCCGACAGGGGGCGTGCGGACTTCGGGACGTCGGCCAGGTGGTGGAAGGCGAAGCTTGTGGGGAGGGTCCAGCGGGTGGCTGTGACCAGGTCGGCGCCGTTGTGGAGCATGGCCGCGGCCAGGCCGAACGGTTCCGTGAAGCGGAGGTCTCCGCCGCTCTCACAGCCGATCAGGGCGACCCTCGGTGGCGCGGGCCAGATCTGTGAGCCCGGTTCGCCGTCGGGGCGGATCGGCAGTGTGCCTAGTAGGAGGTCCTTGGCCGACAGCGGGCGGTGGGTGCGGATCGGGTCGGTCAGGCCTGTGGTGTGCGGGCCGCAGCACAGGTGGAGTGTGCCGTCCTCGCTCTGGCCGCCCGTCACCGGTGCGCCGCTCACGTGGCCGACGTAGAGGAGTCTGCGGGCCCCCTTGCGGAGCACCTCGCTCAGCCACTCCCGGTCCAGGTCCGTGCGGCGGAACGCCTCCGCCGGGGTGGCCACGGACGGTACGGCCGTGCCCGTGTCGAGGTGGTTCTGGACGAGCGTGAGCAGGTCCGGGTCCGAGCCCGGTGGGCCCAGGACCGAGCCGAGCGGCGAGTCCGCCCGGAAGCCGGGGATTCTGGGGTCCAGGACGAGGACGACTGTGTCCGAGGCGGGCGCGGAGGCCCCGGTCTGGTGGGCTGCCGTGGGCTTCCTTCTCAGTGACGTCGGTGCCGTGGTCACCACGTCCGCCAGGTCTATGAGTCGGACGTCCGTCCCTTCGTCGACCGCCAGTAGTTCCCAGGGGACCTGGGCGACCCGGGGTGACGGCTGGATCCGGATCAGGGGGCGGCCCGCACGCGCCGACACCTGGCGGATCTGTGCCGTCAGGCCCTCCGGCCACAGTGCCTCCGCCAACGACCGGGCGAGGTCGTGCTCCGTGCCGTGGTCCGACAGGGCGCCCTCCTTGAGCGCCCGGCGCATGCCCGCCTCGCCCTCGCCCGACGCCGGCAGCGCCGCCGCCAACTCCCCTACCGCGCGGTCGACTTCGTCGGCGGGGCCTTGGCCGGTGCCGAAGCCCTTCGCGCCGCCCGCCCAGGTCCAGGTCATGAACAGGTCGCCGGCGTCGGCCAGTCGGACCTGGACCACCGGGCGGCTCGTCAGGTCGTCGGTGATCCAGAAGGGGACCTCGTCGTCGTTCACGATCCGGCGGTGATAGCGGAACTCGGCCGACTCGATGTACTCCTGGAGCGCTACGCGACCGGGGCCCTGAGCCGCCATCCGTACCTTCGGCGGCGGTGCGACACGCAGGCCTGCCGAGGCGGCTGCCTCCGCCGCCACTCCCCCGAGTTCCCCGGATCCCCCCAGCGTCGTCGGGGCGTCGGCTCGCTCGTACGCCCTCTCCGCCTTCATCGCCGCGTTCGGGAAGAGCCTCGTACCGTCCTCGGCCGTCATTGACGGGTGCGGATCGGGGGCCAGGGACAGGGTCGCGCCCGCGCTGCGGTGTTCCACCAACTCGAAGAGCAGGCCCTGGTCCTGGCGGCGTACAGCCAGACGGAACGCCAACTCCATTCCCTCGTCCGCCAGTTGGAGCCACTGGGCGCGTGCGTGGGCGGTGGCGAAGTCGTAGCGGGCCGCCTGGAGGGTGAGGGCGGCGGGGAGGGCCAGGGAGAGCGCGTTGTCGATCGAACGTCTCTCGTGGTCGCCGTGGTCCGTCCGGTTCAGGTTGTCCTCAAGCGTGGTCGCGAGCATGAGGTCGACCTGTGCGCAGCGCTCGTACACCTCCCGCTCCTGGTAGACGTCACGGGCCGTCTGGGCCAGGCGCTTCATCTCCCCGATGTCGCCCCGGGCGTACGCGTGTTGGGCTCCCAGCAGCATGGTGTCCGCAGCGGCGAGCGACGCGCCGAGCTGCTCGAAGCGGGCCAGGCTCGCCGTCGTCAGGTCGCCCGCGCCGGTCATGTCGCCGCGCCGGCCCGCCAGGTAGGCGCGGGCCTGTTCGCAGGCCGCCAGGTCGCCGTGCAGCTGTTGCTGCTCGAAGTACGTGGACGCTTCCGCGAACAGCCGTTCCGCCAGGGCGTGTTCGCCACGGTCCATCGCGACCCATGCCCGGTACGCGAGCATCGACCGCTGCTCGCCGATGTCCCCCAGGGCCCGGTAGCGCTCCTCCGCGCGGGCCAGATGGTCCTCGGCCTCGTCGAACCGGCCGGTCGCGGAGCAGATCACGGCCAGGGCGGTCAACAGGCGTGGGGCTGTCTCCACTTGCGTTGCCTGGGTTGTCTCCAGGGTGGACAGCAGTGCCGTCGCATGGTCTTCCGCCGAGCCCCACTCGCCCCGGTCCATCAGCAAGAGCACCCGGTTCAGGGCCAGTTCGGACGCTCGCAGTCCCTCCGGGTCGTCGAACTCGGGCAGTCTCACCGCCGCTTCGTCCAGGCACGCCAGCGCCTCGTCCAGGCGGCCGGTTCTGCGGAACAGGTCGCAGCCGGCGATCAACGTTCTCAGCAGCATCTCCAGCCACAGTTGACGGCCGCGCGGGCCCATCGGCGCCGACGCGATGCCGTCCAGCAGGGTGCGGGAGCGTTGCACCGCGTCCTCGGCCCCGGCCAGGTCCGTGGCGGTGAGCCGGACGCTCGCGAGGTTGGACAGCAGGTGTGCCCGCAGGAAACGTACGTCGGGCGAGTCCTCGGTGGACTCCGCGAACGTGAGCAACTCGTCGTAGACGGCACATGCGGCCGTCAGGTCGCCCGCCAGCTGGTGCTCCTCGGCCAGGGCGAAAGCACTGTCGAGCGGCTCCCCGTACAGCTGCGTCACACCCGCGGTCGTGTCCTGCTCGTCCTGATCGCCCTGTGGGATCTCCTCGTTCGGCATACGTCAGTCGTCCTCGTCAGTAGTCCTCGTCGGTGGCGGCTGCTGCGGTCTCGGCGAGGAACGGTGCCGAGGGTGTGTCGTGCGGCGACCCGTCGTGTGCCGTGGGTTCTGTCGCTGCGGTCAGTCGTCGCCGGACCAGCGCGCGGACTGCTTCACGGGCGCGGGCGATACGACCGTCCGGCGCGCCGGGGGCCGGGTCGAAGCCCGGCAGCAGGATGCCGACCTCGATACTCGGCGTGGGTACCCCGCCCAGCAGGTCCGGGTCCAGCTCGCGGCGGCCCGTCCACAGGTCGTCCCGTCTGGTGAGGGGCACGCGGTGCGGGTCGCCGCCGTTGACCTGGACCTCCGCGACGAGCGACGCCCCTGCGGTGGGTGCCGCGCTGTGGGCGACGACCTCGACCTCGATCCGTCGCCGTGCGCCGAGTGCGCGGGCGGTCCAGGTCACGGCGTTCTCGGCCGCGTCGACGAAGCCCGGCGGGTAGCGGCGCCAGTCGTTGGTGCCCTGGCCCCGGGCGATCAACCGGCCCCCTGCGCCGAGTGGTTCGCCCGCCGCCAGGGCGTAGCCGTCGGGCCGGGCGAACAGCGCGCCGGGGTCGGCCTGCGGACCGGCCGGACCTCGCCCGTCCAGGGCCGAACGGAGTTCGCGCAGGGCAGGCCCGTCCAGTCCGGCGGTGTCCGCCGCGTCGTCGATCAGCCGCAGGACGCTCTCCAAGTGGCTTGCCACATCCGCCTGTTGAGGTGCGCCTCGCCACCACTGGAGCAGCGGGTCGAGGGCAGCCTCGTGCTCCGCGATCAGTTCGGCCGCGCAGCCGTCCGGCTGATCGTCACCGTAATCGCCGTCGCCGTCGAACAATTGCTGGCAGTGATGGGTGAGTGCGGCCAACTCCAGGCCCAGCAGGTCCGGTTGGAGGGCGGGTATCGCGTCCGGGTACGAGGCAGGCCACCACCGGGCCGCCCAGTGGCCGAGGGCGAGCCGGGCTGCGCTGCCCGCGAGGGCGGTCGGGTGCGCGATCACTCGTACTCCGGTCAAGTCCCCCGTCGCACGGCCGCAGTCGTGGACGACGGCGGCAACACTCTCACCGTAGAGCGCCCACAGCCACTGCTGGGCCCGCCCCGGATCGTGGATCTCCGCCGACGGCAGGCGATCAGGGTCACCGTCTGCGTCGCCGAGGACCGGCCAGGTCAGGACGGCGCCCGCCGCTTCGAGGACGGTCCAGGTGAAGTCCAAGTCCGGTTCCACTGCGGCCACTTCACCGTACACAGCGATCCGGACCGTGCCGTCCTCGCCCCGCGAGACCCGCACCTCAACGCCTGCCCGAGCCTCCGCCCCCGCCATCACGCGCTCCTCGCCCCGGCCGCCGACGCATGGCTGCCCGTCGACAGGCTGCGCAGCGCAGAGCGGACCCGGGCCCGGTGGTCCATCATCACCGAGCGGGCGACCCCGTCGAGCACCGACCAGGCCGACGCGAGGTCCGGCAGGGGTGCGTCGCGGACGTCCCGGCCGTGCAGCCGTACCCACAGGCGTCGCATGTAGGCGGCCCACGGGGTACGGAGGTCCTGGGCGAGGGCGTCCAGGACGCCGCCGTCCGGGTCGGGGTGCGGCGAGACGGTCATCCGGCGGGCACGCAGCACCGATGCCTCCCGTTGCCAGCGGCTGTTGACGGCACGGTGGGCTGCCGTTCGCCCGGGCGAACCCCCGGTGCCCAGCGGGTCGAGGCCCGCCGCGAGCCGGCCGCCGAGGACGACGGCGACGCGCAGGCTCTCGTCGTACAGGCCGAGCGGGGCGCAGCTGCGGCCGGTCTCCCGCGCGACGAGTTCCGGCACCGTCGGCAGTTCCTCCCGGTGGGCCGACGACTGGAGGACGACGAACAGCCGCTCGAAGAGGGTTCGGTCGAGCGGCGCGGGCAGGGTGGCCGTCGAGGCGCCCCGGCCGACCTCCGGCCGTGGCGGTGTCCGCCGCCCGGTCAGTCCCAGGTGCGTCGGCAGGTCGTCGCGGCCCCACACCCCGCTCGTGTCCGCCCACAGGGCCCGGCCGAACAGTCCGCCGTGGCCCGCCTCGACCATGGCGGTGTACGAGGGTGAGGTACAGGTCAGGCCTGGCGCGCCGCATGTGTCCAGGGCCTCGGCGGCCCGTGCGGTGATCGTCGCCACCGAGGCCGCGTCGGCGGTGGCCAGGGGGCGGCGCTCCCAGGCGGCGGCCAGCTCGCCGTCGAGCCGGAACCGCCGTGCGGCGTCGGCCAGATGGTCCTTGAGCGCGTCCACCGTACGTCCGCCGGGTGTGTCCGCCACCTCCTCGACCACGGCCCTCGCTGTCGCGTCCGCATCGGCATCAGCCGCAGGCGCCCCGTGCTCGGTGGCCAGCTCGAAGCACCGCTGGAAGTACAGGTCCTGCGGGTTGCCCGCGACGATGCCCAGCGCTCGCCGCGCCTTCTTCAGCAGCGTGAACCACTGTGCCGTCGCCGCGAGACGCGCACCGGAGTCCCGGATCAGCCCGTCGAGGCGCGCGGCCTGCGCCGGTTCGAGGAAGTCCGCCGCGAGTTCGGGACGCAGCGCCGGTCTGACGATCAGCGGCAGCACGATCAGCTTGACCGTCCGGGTCAGCGGTGCCCCGCCGGGGCCGCTCAGCGGTTCCAGCCCAGGTCCGAGGCCGCGCCAGGCATGGTCGATGACCAGGGCGCGCGGTCGGCGCTCACCGGTCGGCTGCTGGCTGGAGGGCGGCATGCGAGGAGCGTACGCCGACAAAAAACGGGCCGGACCGGCGCCCGAACCTGGGATCGGTAGGCGTCGCGGGCCGCCTAGCGTCCAGATCGTCATCGTCGGACGAGGCAATCGAAAGGGGAAAAAATCATGGGACTCTTCGGGCGGCGCAAGAGCCGTGAGGAGAAGGCCGCCGAGATCGCGGGCAAGGTGGCGAGCGGCAAGGGTTTCTACGGCCGGACCACGCGCGCGTTCCTCGGCCAGGAGGACTTCGCCAAGGTGCAGCAGTCGATCGGCGCGTACAACTCGGGCCGCGATGTTCAGCAGTTGCTCGCCGCAGGGGTGCCGACCATACCGGCCGTCGTCGTGTCGATCGGCGACACGGGCAAGCTCGTCAACTACGACCCGGTCGTCGACCTGGTCCTCCAACTGCACGGCGCCGCCGACCGGATCGCCCTCCAGACGATCGTCTCCAAGCTGCGGATTCCGCGCGTCGGCGACCAGGTCCTGCTGATCGCCGACCCATCCCGCCCCGGCGCCTACCTCTACGCCGGTGACGGCGTGGCGACGGACAGGCCGGAAGCCTGAGATGCGGGACGGCACGTACGGCACGTACGGCCCCCCGCTGGAACAGGTGGAGCGGATCAGTCGGCTCGAAGCCTTCCTCCTGTACTCCTCCACCGTGCTGCTGGGCCTGTGCGGACCGGTCATGCTGGCCTGTACGTACTTCGCCGGTGCCCCTCTGCTGCTCGGGGGCGTCCTGTGCACCGTGCTCTGCGCTCCCCTCGGCCTCGGCCTCTTCTTCCACGCCCAGGTCGAGAAGGAGAACAACCGGCGGCTCGACGCTTTCGGGGTGCAGGCGACGGCCGAGGTCACCGAGGTGACCCCCTGGGAGGACGCGGACGACTCCGGGACCGCTGTCGGTCTGCGGGTCAGCGGACCGGGGTTCCGGACGTTCGAGGCGACCTGGCGGCGCGCGCCGCACTCCGCCCAGCGGGTGGGCCTTCGACTCGACGCCGTCGTCGATCGGGCCCACGGTCTGTTCCGCATCGAAGTCCGGTGAGCGCGCACGACCTCGCACCAACAGCTGTCGAGTTCCCGCCCGTTCAGTTCCTGACCGTCAGATACAGCCACCCGCCCCAAGTGCTCACGTTCGTCGTGTCCTTGGCGCTGCGCACGTACTCCGCCCGCACCCGGAACCTCTGGTTGACCGCGTTGGTCAGGCTCAGGTGGGTCACCCCCACGCTGCCCGGGGCCAGGGAGAAGCAGGGCGACGTGGTGAGCGTGTGCCAGGTGCCGCCGTAGTACTCCTGGGCCTGGAAGTAGGAGCACTGGCCGGACTTGTCCGGCGTCACCGTGGCGACCACCTGCGGCTTCACGGTGTGGTGGTAGACGCGGTACGGCGTGCCGCTGTAAGTCACGTTCCCGTAGTAGCCGCCGAGCGTCGTCGCGACCCGCGCCTGGTCGTTCACAGCCCGCGTCGCCGACTTCGGGGCGTAGCGGTAGTCGCCCGCGAAGGACGCCGTGAACGTCGTGTTGTGGGTCAGCTTGTACGTGGCCTTCAGGTTGCCCTTGCTGTCCACGGCCGCCGTCTTCACCAGCGTCTTCGTGCCGCCCGCCGGTGTCGCCCAGATCGACACCGTACGGCTGTTGTACGTCGCCCCCAGATGCGCCGTGACCGTGCCCGTCGCGCCGTATGTATAAGTGGACGCGTTCGTCGCCACGGAGACCGTCGTCGCGGCCCGCGACACCTGGACGATCGCCGAGGCGGTCGCCGCCTGGTGCGAGGCGTCCCCCGGATAGCTGACCGTGTACGTGTCGGCGCCGCCGATGCTCGGCGTGTCCTTGACCGTCACCTTGCCGTCCGCACCCACAACGCTCGTCCACCGCACCGGAGTTGTGGTGTGCCCGGCGTCCGTGCGTGTCACGGTCACCGTCTCGCCGCTCGTGTACGGAGCGTCGGTGAGCGTGCCGGTGAAGCTCAGCGCGGCGCCCCGCGTCGCCGTTCCGGGTGCCTTGAGGGTCAGGGCCGGGGTGTACGGGGAGACCTGGACGGTCGCGTCCGAAGAGGTCGGCTCGTGTGTCGCGTCGCCCGCGTAGGAGAGGTGGTAGGTGAATCTGCCCGCGGCGCCCGGAGCGTCCGTGACCTTGAACTCCGTTGTCGCCGGGTCGACTTGGACCGACGGGAGCTGTGCCGTCTCCTGCGTGTCCTCGTTCGTCCGGGAGACCTGGACCGTGGTGCCCTGCGGGAGGCTGCCCTGGTTCAGGGAGGTCGTCAGCGACCCCGTGAACGCCACCGAAGCCGGCCTCGCCGAGGTCAGGTCCGGGAACGGGATCGTCGTCGACAGCTTCGCCACGTTCACCGTCAGCGAGGCCGTCGAGGGGCGGTGCGTCGCGTCGCCGGGGTAGAGCACCTCGTACTTGTAAGTGCCCACATCCTGGCGGGTGTCCGTGACGGCGAACGAGCCGTTCTTGTCCAAGGTGGCGGTGGCGCCCGGGAGTTCCTCGCCGTCCCGGGTCACCCGCAGACTCTCGCCCGTCGGGGTCCAGCCCTTCGTGCTCAGCGTCCCGGTGAAGGTGAACGGCTGCGTCGGGACCGCGTACTGCGGGTGGTTCAGGGCGAGTTCGGTGTCGGTGAGCTTCGACTCGCCGAGCACATTGAGGGTGTAGGCCCCTGCCGCGTCCTTCGTGACCGCGTACAGCGTCGTACCGTCCCCGCCCCACTCCAGGCCGTCCGGGGCCAGGGTGCCGGAGGGGAACGCGACGTGGTTCTCGGCGAGTTGGGAGCCGGCGTAGAGGTACAGACCCGCCGCTGTGCCCGCCGTGGAGCCGACGGCGATCGTCCCGTCGGTGTCGACGGCCAGGGAGTTCGGGGCGGAGTCGACGCCGCCGGTGTAGTAGACGGAGGGGTTGGCGGCGGCGAGGTCGGCGGTGCGGTAGGCCTGGAGGGCGGCCGACTGAGGCGCGGCGAGCAGCAACCGGGCGCCGTCGCCGGTGACTTGGAGGCCCGTCGCCGTACCGCCGTAGACCCCCAGGTCCGCCTTGACCGTCGCCGTACCGGAGGAGACGTCGAAGGTGGCGACATGGCTGAGGTTGCCCATGGGTACCTCGGCCGCGAGGACCCCGCCGTCGGCGGCGAGCACCGGCGCCACCGGCCAACTGACCATCGTGGGCTGAGGAGTTGCCGCCGGATCAGCGGCTGCCGGGTCCACCGAACCGATGGCACCCCTCCCGTCCGCCGCCGCGTCCGTGTAGCCGTACCAGACCTTGCCGCCCGCCACCGCGACCGACACCGGGGCGCTGCCCGTTCCCGTCGGGACGCGGGTCGTCTCACTCAACGTCGCCGTGTCGATCGCGGACAGGGCGTCGCCGTCCGCCAGAGCCGCGTACAGCGTGCTGCCGTCGGGCGACAGGGCGAGGCCCGTGGCGCCCTGTTCACCGGCGATGGTGGTGACCGGGGTGCCGGACAGGTCGGTCACCACGATGCCGGTCGAGCCCGCGCCCTGGCTGAAGAAGATGTGCTGGTGAGCGGTGTCGACCAGCATGTGCGCGTACGTGGACAGCGGCAGCGCGGCCGTGCTGTCGGCCCAGGCGGCGGAGCCGGTGAGACCGGTGAGACCGGTGAGACCGGTGAGACCGATGCCGGCGGTGGTCAGCCCCGCGACGATCGATATCGACGTCGCGAGGGAGAGCGAGGCCTGTCTGGGGCGGCGCATGAAGCTCCTGCGGAGGAGAAAAAGGAGGAAGAGAAAGAGGAGTGAACAGCAGATCGGACGATAACTCCCCTTGCCGACCGACCTGTAGGGATTCGAGTCCCCTCCCGCCCATGAATCCGGTAAGAACAGGCAGACAGGAACAGGGGGCCGGTGCCGCATACGCGGCGCCGGCCCCCTGTTCCTGAGACTGACTGACTGCCTACTTGGTCGTGCGATAGGCCCGATTGATCGTCTGCTTCAGGGTGTTGCCGTCCTTGTCCGTGAGCGTCACGCGCAGGGACACCGTGCCCGCCTTCGCCGGGTGGCGCAGGTCGAGGCGCTTGCCCGCGACCGTCTTGGCCGGGTGCCAGGTGCGGCCGTCGTCGTAGGAGACCGAGAAAGCCAGCTTGCGGGCGGTGCGTGCGGTGGCCGCGCCCTCGACCGCGAACGGCACCGAGAACCGCGTACCCGCCTTGGCCGTGCTCGCCGTGCTCAGCTTGGGCGAGAAGCGAACCGCCGACAGCGGCAGCCGCTGCCCGACACCCGTGACGTGCGCGGAGGTGAAGGTCCACTCGGCCGTCACGCGGGTGGAGACCGACGACAGCGAGGTGGGGCGGGAGACGTCCGTGGTGAGACGGTACGTGCGCTTGGCGGCGGGGAGTTCGTACGAGACGCCGGCCAGGTCCGTGTCCGTGGCGAAGATCTTCGTGCCGCCCGCGTACAGGGTGCTCTTCGCCTTGCTGTAGCGGGAGTCGCCCACATGCCCGGCGCCGTCGGAGAAGAGAGGAAGGTACGCCATGAAGGTGTCGCCGACCCGGACGGCACCCGGACGGTCCTCGTTGCCCGTCAGCGGACCCGTGAGGTGCGGGCCGAAGACCCCGGTGTTGAACCGCTCGGTGTACTGCTTGCCCGCGCTGTACGCACGGGGGTTCGCCGTCCACTGGGCGGCGTCCCACACCGGTTCGCCGTCCGCGTCCTTGCCGCTCTCCTGCGAGACGGAGTACCTCCACTTCACGCCCGGCAGGACGTAGTCGGTGAGGTTGGCCGGCAGGGAGAACTCGGTCGGGTAGAAGTCGGCCCAGCCGCCCGACATGATGGGCGCCGCGACGAGCGACCCCGTCTTGTCCTTGGCGGGCTCACCGGCGGCGATCGTGATCTTGGCGAACTGCGCGCGCTTGAGGTTCGCGGTGAAGCCGGACAGATCGCCGGTACGGTTCATCGCCGGCCGGTAGCTCGTACTGCCGTGCGTCCAGGTGCCGTTGTACTGCGCATACGCCTCCTTCGCGGGCAGCCGGGCGCCGAACTGCCCGACGCGCAGCTTGCTGAAGCTGCCCATCAGGTACGTGGAGATGCTCTGGTTCCCGTCGATGTCGAACCCGAGGTTGAGGGTGGCGTCGGTGTGCTTGGCCTTGCTGTCCGGCACGGTGATCCGGATGGGCTTGGCCTTGCGGGCGTCCATGACGAGGGTGGTGTCCCGGGTGAGCGAGAACTTCGGGTTGACGAGCAGGGCGAGGTTACCGGCGTCAGGGTTCGCGCCCGTGTCGATGTCGATACGGCCTTCGAGGCTGTAACGCCCCTTGGGCAGCCGCACGGTGAACTCGCCGTCCGTGTCGTCCGAGTAGTCGTTCCAGATCTGGTTGTCCAGGCCCTGCACCCCGGTCTCCGAACGCCCGGCCGGCTTGCCCTTCAGGTCGAGGTGCTTGACGGTCAGGTCGTACGACTCGACCTCGCGCTGTACGCCGACACCGGTCCGTACGGAGTTGTTGCCCCCGTCCGTCGCGACGACCGAGCCGCCGAAGCCGCCGTCGGCCGTGCCCGCGCTGCTGTCGGCCGTGACCTGCGCGGTCGCGGTACCGCCCGCCGGCACGGTGAGCTGCTTGGGCGAGACCTCGAACATGCCCTCGGCGGCGGGCTTTCCGTCCTCGCCGTAGGCCTCGGTGGTCAGGTCGAGGGTGAGGGGCGCGTCGCCGTCGTTGCGGTAGGTGATGGTCCTGGTGACCGGCTGGTCGTCGGTGTGCGGCCACTGCTGGGCGGGGAAGCCGAGGGTGGCCGGGGTGGTGGTGAGCTGCTGGCCGAGGGCGCGGACGATGTCCGTACGGCCCGTGCCCTGCGCGAACGCCGAGACACCGGCGGTCGGCTTGGCGGACGCGGTGAGGGCGGCCTTGATGCGCTCGCCGGTCCAGTCGGGGTGGCGCTGGGCGAGGATCGCGGCGGCGCCCGCGACATGCGGGGTCGCCATCGACGTACCGCTCATCGACACATAGCCGTCGGCGGCCGGGGCGCCCTCCGTGCCCTCGGCGGCCTTCGCGGCAACGATGTCGACGCCGGGGGCGGTGAGGTCGGGCTTGAGCGAACCGTCCGCCGTCGGCCCCCGGCTGGAGAACTCGGCCATCGCGTCCTCGCGGTCCACCGCGCCGACCGTGAGCGCGGCGGCGGCGCTGCCCGGCGAACCGACGGTCCCGGCGGCGGGGCCCTCGTTGCCTGCGGCGATCACGAAGAGGGCGCCGGAGGAGGCGGACAGGTCGTTCACGGCCTGTTCGAGGGGGTCGTCACCGGGGCTGTCGGGGCCGCCCAGACTGAGGTTGATCACCTTGGCGCCCTGGTCGACGGCCCACTGCGCCCCGGCGATGATCCCGGACTCCTCGCCGTAGCCGCTGTCGTCGAGCACCTTGCCGCTGATCAGCCGGGCACCGGGCGCGACCCCCTTGTACTTACCTCCGGAGTGCGCACCGGACCCGGCGACAGTGGACGCCACATGCGTGCCATGCCCCACCCGGTCGACGGTGTCCGCGGACTCCGAGAAGTTCTTCGCCGCGTCGATACGGCCCTTCAGATCCGGGTGTGTGCCGTCGACCCCGGTGTCCAGCACGGCGACCTTGACGCCCTTGCCGTCGTACCCGGCCGCCCACGCCTCCGGGGCACCGATCTGTGCGGCGCTCCGGTCGAGGGCCGCCTCCACCTTGCCGTCGAGCCAGATCCGCTCGACCCGCCCGGCGGCGGCCGACATCGCCCGCGCCGACCCCCCGCTCCCGGTGAGCGTCTCCCACAGCTCGGCGCCCTCGGACTTACGGGCCCTGAGCGCGTCCCCGTTCACACTGGGCAGGTCCCGGCTCACCCGGGCCCCGGCGGCGGACAGCGCGCTCGGCGCGAGAGCGCGGCCCTTGGCGTACGTCACGATCAACGGCAGATCGGGGCGGGCGGCATCGTCGTACCCCCACTTCACCAGCTGCGTCACATCGAACAGCCGCCGGTCGGCGGTGCCGTCGGCGAGCAGCCGCTCGGCGTCACGCGGGACGACATACGTCCGGTCGGCGTCCCGCGCTATTCGAAAGGTGGTCCCTTCCCGCCCCTTGGCGGCCCGTACGCCGGTGACCTGCCCGGCGGAGTCCAGGGTCACCCGGTCCCCGGTGACGAGGGTGACGGTCTTCCCCTTACCGAGGGCGCCGAAGGTACCGCTTCCGGTCTGCGCGGCCTGCGACCCCGGCGCACCGAGCAGGGTCACGGTAAGAGCGGCGGCGGTGACAAGAGCGAGCGCCGAAGCCTCACGTGCTCGTCTGTTGCGGTGTTTCAAGGCATGCCTTTCTCTCCGGGCGACCGGATAAGAACAAAGAGTGCGGGCGCGCCCCTTTTAGGGGCGCGGGGAACTGCGCGACCAGCCACAACGGCGCCGCAGCCGAACAACTACCTACCAGCGACTACTCAGACGAGCCGCTTACGACCCCAGACGAAGAGGAACACCGCAACCCCAGCGGTCAGGGCGAACAGAATCGACGCCCCGAACCACTGCATGCCGTTCATCTGCGACATCGGCAGATAGTCCACCGCCCAGCCCACGACATCCGCCTTCTTCAGGCACACCTCACGCGCCGCGTCCGTGTCCCCGCCCGCACACGTGCTCCAGCCGAGCAGGTCACCGCTGCCCGTGCGGTACCACTCGTCGATCTGGTACGCACCCTCGGGCAGCGACGGGGTCGAGTTCTCGCCGACGCCCTTGTTCGTCGTGAGCGTGATGACGTTGCCGAGCGACAGCAGGAAGTAGGACCAGACGACCTGGACGACGACGGTGAAACCGAAGGTGACCACCATGGCCATCAGCGTGCGGCGCAGCACCGCACCGATCGCCACCCCGCCGAAGACGGAGAACAGGGTGAGCGCGACGGGCACCGGGCCCGTGGTGTTGAACGCCTCGGTGGAGGTCCAGTCCAGGACCGTGACCTCGGACTTGACCGGGTTCCACCACCACCCGAACGCGGCCGACAGCGCGGTCATGCTCACGACGACCACCAGCGCGGCCAGCCCCAGCTTCGTGGCCAGCCAGCGGGTCCGGCTCATGGACTGGGCGGCGATCAGCTTGGACGTGCCGTTCTCCAGGTCGCCCGCGAGGAGCGGGGCGCCGAGGAAGACACCGAGCAGGATGGGGATCGTCACGAAAGCGAGGGAGACGGGGGAGAACGCGTTGACGAACGGCGCGAACTCGTTACCCATCTCGGCGAGGCCCTTGGCGGGATAGCCGTGGCTGTCGAGGAAGTCCATCATCTGGCCGCGCCGGTAGACGATCCAGGCCACGGAGAGCGCGGTCGCGGCGAGGATCGTCCAGAACGCGGCCCGGTGCTGGCGCCAGACCAGCCAGTTCATACCGCTGAGCAGGGAGCGCCGGGTGGCCTCCGTGGTCGTCGCGTCGGTGGTCGCGTTCATGGTCCCGTTCTTGCCGTCGGTCTTGCTGCCGTGCGAGGTCGAACCGCTGGTCGAGATGCTCATGCCGCCACCGCCCCGGTGCCGTACGCCTGACCCTGGACCTGGGCGGTCGGGGTGATCAGGGGCGGTGCATCGGGTGAGCGGAGGTAGGCGAGCAGGAGTTCCTCCATGTTCGGGGCGTCCGTCTCCCAGGGGCCGGTGACCGGGCCCTCGGGGCGGATGAGCGCGGTGAACTGCCGTCCGCTGGTCCGGGACTCGACGAGGGTGTGGTGCGCGAGGTCGGCGGGCACGCCGTCGCCCTCCTTGGCGCCCGTGACCAGGGTGTGCACGGACATCAGCTCGTCCACGTCACCGGCGAGGCGTACTCCGCCGCCGGAGACGACGACGAGGTAGTCGCACACGTTCTCCAGTTCGGCGAGGACGTGGGTGGACATCAGCACGGTGGTGCCGCGCTCGGCGGCCTCGGCGAGGAGGGTGCCCATGAGTTCGTGGCGCACGACCGGGTCGAGGTCCGACATCGGCTCGTCGAGGAGCAGCAGGTCCGGGCGCTTGCCGAAGGCGAGGGCGATGGCGACGCGGGTGCGCTGGCCTCCGGAGAGGGTGCTGATCTTCGCGTCGAAGGGCACATTGCCCGCGCGGATGATGTCCTCGGCTGAGCGCTGGTCCCAGCCGGGGTTCAGCTCCCGGCCCAGCCGCAGGGTCTCCGCCACGGTGAAGCGGCGGAACAGGGGCTTCTCCTGGGCGAGGAACGCCGTACGCCTACCGGACTCGGCCGATCCCGGTGCCTCGCCGAACAGGCTGACCGAGCCGTGCGTCGGCTGAAGGACATGGGCCGCGATGCTCAGCAGCGTGGTCTTGCCGGCCCCGTTGGGTCCGACCAGCCCGCAGATCCGACCCGCCGGGAGCCGGAAGGAGCAGTCCCGCAGCGCCCAGCCCCGCCGGTAGCGCATCCCCAGTCCGTACGCCTCAAGCGCCGGCTCCCCCGCGTACATACCGTCACTCACTTGTGCTCCTCGTTGTCGTGGCCCCCGTGGACCCCGTCGTCATGGACCCCGTTGTGGTGGACCCCGGTGTCGAGACCCCCGCCGCCGGCGTGTTCCCGGCGGCGTACTGCTTCTCCATCGCCGACGTGACCAGTGCGGCCACGTCCTCCTGCTCCAGACCGGCCCCGGCCGCCTTCGACATCCAGGCCACCAGTTCCCCGTACAGCGGAGAGTCGGTGCCCGCCGAGGGGCGGGCCAGCGTGCGGCGTACGAAGGTGCCCTGGCCGGGTCGCGGTTCGACCAGGCCCTCGCGCTCCAGCTCGCGGTACGCCTTGAGGGTGGTGTTCGGGTTGACCGCGCTGACCTCGGCGACTTCCTTGGCGGTCGGCAGCCGGTCCCCCGGCACCAGGACGCCCAGCCGCAGGGCCTGCTTGGTCTGCTGCACGATCTGCTGGAAGGCGGGGACCCCGCTCCGCCTGTCGATGCGGTACTCCACGATCACCACCACCATTCCACTACTTGATTAGTGGAATGATGATGGAGGGGTGCGAGGGCGGTTGTCAACGGGGGTCGGGACGGGGTCGGGGTTGTCCAGAGTGACCGGAGGGGCTTCTTGGACAACGTTTCGGTGGTCAGCCTGAGTTCAGGCCTGGGTTCAGGCCTGGAAAAACCAACCACCCGACGGCGATCCGCCCCACCGAAAGAGCCTCCGGCGTGAACCAAGAACTTTCTGCACCCGAGCTACCCGAGAGACCCTCGACCCCCGAGAGCCTCTCCGTCCTCGTGGTCGACGACCAGTCCGGCACCTCAGACATGCTGGTCATGGCGCTGCGCTTCCTCGGCTTCGACGCACATCTCGTGGCCACGGGGGCCGAGACGGTCCACGAGGTACGGCGCCGACGACCCGACGCCGTACTGCTGGACGGCACCGAGGTCTGCGGACAGCTCCGCGCCGCCGGGATCGACACCCCGGTGATCTTCCTCAGCGCCCGTACGGCCATCGAGGACAAGTGCCACGCCCTGGCCGTCGGCGGCGACGACTACGTCACCAAGCCCTTCGACCTCACCGAGGTCAGCGCACGTATCCGGGCCCTGATCCGGCGCGCCCGGGGTGCAGTACGCGCCGCGCCCGTGGCCTCGCGCCGACTGTGCGCGGCCTACCACCTGCGGCGCAAGCTGGGCGACTCGGGCCAGTCGCTGATCCGTACGGTGCGTGGTGCGGGGTACATCGTGCACGCGGACTGAGCTGGACAACAGGAAAAGGGGTTCGCCGTCCGCTGTGTGCGGACGGCGAACCCCTTCGGCGTGAGCGTGCCGGTCCAGCCGATCCAGAGCTGGTAGGTGCCGCCGTTCTTCTGGCCGTTCGACGGGACCACGCGCGGCTCCCAGCGCCAGCCCGTGCTGGGCTTGCGGTGGTGGAACTCGACCGAGCGGCCGGCCGTCCACCAGTAGCCCTCGGCCGTGGTGCAGCCCTTCGGCGGGATGTCCCAGAAGCGGGAGCCGCCCCAGTCGCCGTGCTGGTTCTCGCCGACGAAGTAGAACGTGACCGTCTCGGTCGACCCGCTGCGGACCTTCAGCTGGAGGTACTTGCCGCCGTCCGCGGAGGCCGTCGCGGGCATCGCCACCGCACCGACGACAGCGGCACCGGCGAGGACGGCCATCGTGACTTTCCGCCTGATCCTGATTCACTTCATGGAGCAACCACCGTTTCTGTCATTTCTGGGGGGGGAAGTACGAGGCACTACGAGAGGAATTCGGAATTCGGCGGAATTCAGCGGCTGCAGTGCTCGTTGCGTTCCTGCTGGGTCATCGGCGCGTCCTTGAAGTTCGCGTAGCCGCCGCCCGAGTTTCCGGTGTCCCAGCCCGACTCGGTGTAGTTGTAGACGTACCAGTCGAAGTGATCCCAGTGGCGGTTCTTGAACTGGATCTCGTACCAGCCGGTGGCCTTCCGCTTCGGGTGCCGCGCTCTATCCAGCCCTTGTAGCCGGCGGGGACACTCTCCTGGTACTCCACCTTGTCCATGTGGCTGCGTTCCCAGGTGCGGTTGTAGCTGGTCTGGAGGCCGACCTCGAAGACCTTCGCGAAACCGGCGGAGGCGGTGATCGTGATGCCGACGGAGTCGGAGGATCCGACCGTCTCCTCGCTGCCCACCGTGAGGTTGTTCGCGTTCGACGCGCAGTTGTACACGGTGCCGAGCCGGTGGCTCGGGCCGGTGTACTGGCCGCCGGTGCGGCGAGCAGGGTGGCGCCGACCGCGAGGGCGGCGAGGGCCCCGGCGGTGCGGGGCAGCCCCTTCTTGGACACGACCCTACGAGGTGCAAGAACCATTGCCCATTTCCTTCCAGAGAGCGAGTGCCTGTGGAAGTCCCACCGGCTGCGCCCATTCCACAGGCGCAGCCGGTTCGGTTGATCAATGCGCGATCAGAAGGCACCCCAGAGTTTCCTGGGTGGTTCATCAGAGTCGGATCAGAGCCCTCTTGCCTACGGGGCTTTCCAGGCGGATTCCAACACCAGATAGGTGATCGTGAGATAGGCCGTACCGTCCTCCGGGCCGCCGAGAATGGAGTTCTGGCGCTCCAACGGCATGGCGGTCTTCGGGTCGATGACGATGCGGGTGCGCCGGTCCGCGAGGTCGTTCTCGATCGCCACTCCGGCCCGTCCGGCGCCGTCCTTCACGGGACCGACGAGGCGGATGTAGGGCAGCTCGGCGAGTACGTCGTAGAGCGCCGAGCGCACCTCGGGGCTCACCGGGGCCAGGAGCAGCTGGACGATGCCGTTGAAGACCGCCTCGTTCTTCGGCGTGGTCGGGTTGCCGCTCTCCAGATAGGCCTTGAGGGCGGCCGGTTCGGTCGGCAGGTCGGCGAGGTCGTCCCACTTGACCTCCATGCCGACGACCTGCCACGACATCTGCGCGCCGGGTTCCTTTCCGACCCCGGTCCGCAGGTACTTGCCCTTCGAGGTCTCGATGATCGTTCCCGACCGGCTGGTCCAGGACGTGGTCGTGGACGGGCCGGACGCCGGCTTGAGGGGGCCCCCGCTCGTCTCGTTCACCAAGCGGTGGACACTCCGTGCACGCACCTTCCAGTAGGGCGCGTCCGTACGGGGGGCCTCCGCCGCCGTGTCCGCCACCCCGTGCAGGAACGACGCCGCGGTGGCGCCCGCCGCCGGCGGAGTGTCGCCGAAGGGGATCGTCGGTACGGCGATCGCGCCGGCGACGACGGCCGCGACGGCGGCGGCCGAGAGCAGGATGCGGCTGCGCCGCGTACCGGCGAAGCCCCGCCGCGGCCACTTGCTGTCCGCCGCCGCACCCTCGCCTGCGGCGGCCAGACGCACCGCGGCGAGGGCGGCGTCGACCGTCCCGGCGGCGGGCGGGGCGACTTCGCCGGCGGCGGCCAGGATGTCCGCGCCGGGAAAGTCGAGGACGTCAGGGACGTCGAAGGTGTCGAGGGTGTCGAGCCCCTCGTGCTGCTCGGTCATGCGGGATCCCCTGTCGGACGGAGTACGGAGGCACCGGCGGATGTCCTGACGGACGGACTGGCAGACGGGCCAGCGGACCTACTGGCGGGCGGCCCGGCAGACGGCCCGACGAACGGCCCGGCAGACGGACTGGCAGACGTGCCGACAGACGGCCAGGCGGACCTACCGGCGGACGGGCCAGCGGACGGCCCGGCGGATGTGCTGGCGGATGTGCCGGACGACGTGCCGGCGGACGACATACCGGCGGACGTGCCGGACGGCGCCTGTCCCGTTCCCCCCGGGTCGAGTGCCTCGCGGAGTTTGCCGCGGGCCCGGTGGAGGCGGGAGCGGGCCGTGCCCGGGGGTATGCCGAGTACCGTCGCCGCCTCCGTCGGGGTCAGTTGTTCCCAGGCGACCAGCAGCAGCAACTCCCTTTCCACCTGCGGGAGTCCGGCCAGCGTGCCGCGTACCAGCGGGGCGAGTGCGGCGGCGTCGAGCCGTTGGTCCACCGCGTGCCAGGGGTCGGCGTCCACGACGGACGCCGTACGCCCGAACTGTTCCGGCTCCGCCTCCGGTCGCTCCCGCGCGCTGTCGCGCCAGTGGGCGGCCAGGACGTTGCGGGCCACGCCGAACAGCCAGGTGCGGAGCGTGCCCTTGGCGCTGTCGAAGGTCCGGCGGCTCGTGTAGGCCTGGAGCCAGACCTCGGAGAGCAGATCGTCGGCCGCGGCGGGCGCCCGCCGCGCGAGATAGCCGTGGAGCGCCACCGAATGCCGGGCGACCAGCGGCTCGAAGGCCGCCGGATCCCGCGTGGAACGGGCGAACAGCTCACCCTCGTCCGGTATTTCGCCGTCCGGCGCACCCGCCCCCGGTGCCGGTTGTCGTGTCGATGACCGCCGCATGAAGACCCCCTTCCGTGGCTGTGCCGTACAGCCACACCCTCTACTTGTCGGCCGGGGCGCCGAGCGTTCGGCGCCGGCGGCGGATCACCTTCGCCATCGGACCGCCTTTATCACCGCACCCCCATGTCGTGCCCTCCTCTCATCACACCCCCATCACCACTTCCGCACCGGAAACCTGATTTTTCGCCAAGTACGGCGCATCCGGCCGGTTCCTTGCGTTGTCAGCGGACGGTCGTTCGAGTGGTGGGGCTGACCTGAGCGTCCTCCGGGGAGAGCCTGGTCCGCGAGGCCGGCTCGGGGGTTTGCCGACAGGGGCGGTACGGGCAGAGATTCCGGGTTCCCGGGCGGTTTACGTGCCCATACATGAATTACCGGTCGGTACACCCGATATGGCGTAATCCGCTCAGGCCAGAACTTCGCTCTGTCACCATCAACGCCATCGCAAAACCAGGGGTCCGGAACGCGGCGGGGGGCGTGCCATGGGACTGCTAGGCAATGAGCTGGCGTTCGCACAGTCGCTGACCGCCCAGGAGCGCGAGGGCGTCATGGCCCTCGGCAACCCGAGGCACTTCGACGCCGACGCCCATCTCCTCACCGAGGGCGACCGTTCCAGCCATGTGCTGATCATCGTCAAGGGGTGGGTGACCGTCTCCGTCGTGACGGACCGGGGCGCCACCCGGCTGATACTCGGGCTGCGCGGCCCCGGTGAACTCCTCGGTGAGATGGCCGCGTTGGACCCGCATCCGCGCAGCGCCACCGTCCGCGCGCTGGGACCCACGGAGGCCCAGGTCATATCGGGGGACGCGTTCCGCAGGTTCCTCGCCGAGCATCCCCGGGTGAGCGGGCTGGTCATACGTCAGCTCACCTTCCGGCTCCGCAGCGCCGACCAGGAGCGGTCCGCGCTCGCCTCCCTCACCGTGCTCCAGCGCCTGGCCGGCCGGCTCACCGAACTGTCGGGGTCGGGCGGCGCGCCCCGCGGCCCCTACGCCCCCTCCACCCCGTCCGCCCCCTCCGGTTCGTCGGTCGTCCAGCTGGCCCAGGACGAACTGGCGGCCAGCATCGGAGCCACCCGCGAGGCCGTCGCCAAGAGTCTGCGGCTGCTGCGCACCCAGCAGATCGTGCGGACCGGCAACCGGGTCGTGGAGATCCTCGACCCCGAACTGCTCGCCCTCCTCGCCGGCGGACTCACCGACGGACCCGCCGACAACCACGCGGAGGGCCGCCCGGCGTAAATCACCGGCCGCCGTGTGTAAACGGCCACAGACGGCCCCCGCCCCGGGCCTGACTCTGAAGGGGCGACCCACGACAACCGAACGACGATCGAACGCACGCACGCACGCACCAAACAGGGGGCACAGGGTGGAGCACGACGCCATGGATCTCACCGATCTCTCCGAAGCGCGCTACGAGTTGGTGATCAGCGTCGACGCCCGGCGTTCCGGGGAGTACGACGACATCGACAAGCCTCGGATGCGCGCCCGGATCTACCGGGTCGTGGAGACGGCGTTCGCGCACGCCAAGGTGGCCCGGGACGCCGTGCACATGGAGGACCGCGGCGACGGCGTCCTGCTGTCGGTGTCCGCGCGGATCCCGGCGTCCCGGCTGCTCGGGCTGTGGATGGTCGAGCTGCACGAGGACCTGCGCGACGAGAACCGCGCCCTGCGGGTGCCACTGGGACTGCGGATCGGTATGCACGTCGGTCCGGTACGGCACGACGCGCACGGAATCAGCGGACGCGCCGTCGACCTGGCCTGCCGCCTCGCCGACTCCGCCGCCGCCCGCGAACTCCTCGACGCCGAGGGCGCCGACCTGGTCCTGGTGACCTCCGACTCCCTGTACGAGGACGTGGTGCGGGGCGGCGGCAAGTTCATCGAGCCGGAGCGCTGGACCTCGGCCCGGCTCACCCTCAAGGAGGGCGAGACGACGGCCTGGTTCCACCTGCCGGGACGGGCGGCGGCCTCCTCCCCTCGTACACCTGCCCCCGTGGACACCACCACCCCGGTCGAGGACTCCCGCAGGACCTACTCCGCCGGGCGCGACATCTCCGTGATCCAGGGCAGCACCTTCCAGCGAGACGTGCGCATCGGCGGTGACGACAAGTGAGCGACGACGGCCCGCAGTCGGACGACGCCCCCGAGGTCCCCGACAAGGCCCCCGAGCGCGACCAGCCCGAGAAAAAGGAGAAGGAGAAGGACGACAGCGCGCGGGACGAGAAAGAGACCGAGAAGGACGAGAAGGAGAAGGAAAAAGAGAAGGAACGGGAACTCGCCGCCGAGCGGTTCAAGGAGTACACCCGCGCCCCCTTCGCCGAGGAGCAGGGCGAGGACGCCCCCACCGACCTCGCCGCCGCCTCCCGTACGCGCCGCGCCACCCGAACCCTGTTCGAGGCCGGCCGCGATCTGACCAGCGTCGACCGCTCCTTCATCAGCAGCGCCCACTTCGGCGACATCTTCCTCGGCACCGACGCCCGGCTGCGCGGCGCCGCCCTGCGCAGCGGTCCCGTGCCAGAAGAGGAACTGCGCAGGCTCCGCCGCGTCCACGTGGTCCCCGACGGCTACGTACGGCTGCGCAAGGCGCTGCGTGCCCGCCGACTGCTGGTGCTCGGCGCCGCCCCCGGCACCGGCCGTACGAGCACGGCGATCTCCCTGCTCGCCGAGGTCACCGCCGACGCCCCCGAGGCCACGGACGCCGAGCCCGCCGCCGGTTCGCGGGTGCGCCGTGTCGACCCGGACGGGGGGATACGTCAGCTGGCCGCCAAGCTGGGCCGCGGCGACGAGTTCCCGCCCGGCACCGGATACCTCCTGGAACTGTCGCTCACCCGGCCCGGCGTCCTGCCCCCGGACGAGATGGACCTGGACGAACTGGCCACCGCCCTGGCCCGGTTCGAGTCCTTCGCGGTGCTCGTCGTCACCGTCGGCTCGGCGGCGGGCCCGCTGCTCGCCGGCCGCTACGGCATGCTCTGCCCGCCCGCGCCCACCCAGGAGCTGCTCACCACCCGGCTGCGGGAACGGCTGGAGGACCATGTCGCCGAGGCCCCGGAGGGCGGCGCCGGAGTCGACGAACTCCTCGCCCGCGCCCAGGAGTTGGCCGAGCGCGCGGAGGTCGTGGACGCGGTCGGCCTGAAGGACCTGCGCCCCGCCGAGGCCGAACTCCTCGCCTCCCTGCTGGCCGGCCGGCTGCTGGACGATCTGTCGTACGACGAGCTGCTGGCCGGCTGCCGCAGCCTCGCCGCCGAGCAGGCCCAGGAGTGGTTCACCGGCGTCGACCGGGCGCTCACCGCACCGGCCGACGGCAAGAAGGAGGGCGTGGGGAGCGACCAACGGCCGGGCACCGCCGCCCTGTTCCACCCCGTGGCGTTCCGGATCGCGCTCGCCGTGCTCGGCGGGGCCTCGCACAGCGCGGTGGCCTCCGCCGCCCATCTGCTGACCTGGGAACTGTCCGTCCAGTGCGACCCCGACCACACCCCGGCCCGCCCCCTGTTCTGCGACGACCCGGTCGCCGACCTGGCCCTCTCGCGCGCCGAACTCACCGACGGCCAGGTCGAGGTGGCCGGCGCGGAGGTCGCGGCCCGGCTGATCTGGTACCGGGGCGGCGCCCTGCCGTCGGCGGTGCTGGCCGAGCTGTGGGACCGGCACTTCCCGGTGCGCGCGCCGGTCGTGCGCTGGCTGCGGCTGCTGGCCGACGACCAGCGGCCCCAGGTGTGGGTGCGCGCGGCGGTCGCCGCCGGGGAGCTGTGCGTACGGGACTTCGACCACGGCTTCGCCGAACTGGTCCGGCCGCTCGCCGAGGGCACCGCCCACCGCAGGCTGTTCGCGGCCACGATGATGGACCAGGCGGCCGGTCACCCCTCGCACCGCAAGGCCGTACGGAAACTGGTCGAGGACTGGAGCAGGTCCGCGACCTGGACCCAGCGTTCGACGGCGGCGGCTGCGCTGGGCTACGGCAACTGCGCGGACACCACCGACGACGCCCTGGACGCCCTCGCCCGGATCGGGATCCGCGAGGACGGGGACCAGTCGCTGCGGGCCGCCGCCGCGTTCAACGTCGTACGGCTGCTGGCGCTGCCGGACGGCGCGCGGACCGCGAAGGTGCTGCGGCGGATGGCCGACTGGACCCAGCACAAGCGCGAGGGCTACCAGACCCTCGGGCTCGCGGCCACGATCTGGCTCGCCGAGACCCGGGTGGACAAGCTGCTGATCGACGAGCCTGAGCCCGCGCTCGGTGAGCGCGGCGACTGGCCGCTGGCCCTCGCCCTGGTCGCCGCCCGGCCCGAACTCGCCTTACCCATCGCGGACCTGCTGTGGACCGCGCTCAACACGGCCCGCTCGAAGGACGTCGCCATGGACGCGCTGGAGCGCATGCTGCGCACCGCCGTCCGCAAGAACGGCAACGAGTGGACCCGGCCTGGGCTGGCGGCGCTGCTGCCCGCGCTGGCCGCCGAGGAACCCGACCGGCGGCGGCTGGACTGGCTGCTGCGCCGAATGATGAACGATCCGGACGATCCGCTGCCCGACGCCCGGGCGCGCTCCCTGTGGCGGCTCGCCGCAGGCCGGCGGACCCGGAGCGGCCAGGAGGAGAGAAGCCATGGCTGAGAACGACGAGGCCCAGGCGCGGGCCCGGGCCCAGGCCAAGGAGCGGCTGAGGGCCCGCAGAGCCGCCGCAGGACCGGCGGGGCCGTTCCTCAAGGAGTACCCGCCGACCGCTGCCCAGCCGCCGATCAGCGCCCAGACGGCGCTGGTGCGGTTCTACCGCAACGGCGGCCACAGCGTGATCACCGTGACCGGGACCCGGCACGTCGACAAGCCGGTGCTGGCCCGGCCGCACACCGTCTGCGAGATCGCGCTGGGCACCTATCAGACGCCCCTGGAGATGGAGTTGCCGGCGGCGGGCGGCACCAGCTTCTTCAAGGCCGAGGTGGACATCCACTGGACGGTCGACGACCCGCACCTGGCCGCCGTCCAGGTCGTGACGGACATCGCCAAACGGCTCACCGCCCCCGTCCTGGAGCGGCTGCACGAGGTCACCTCGACCTACCGGGTGCACGAGGCCGAGCAGGCCAACCGGGCCATCACCCGCGAGTGCACGGGCGGACGCTGGGGCGAGCTGGGCACCGAACTCGGCCTGAAAGTACGGCTGTACGTCCGGCTGCGCGTCGACGACCGGGCGATCGAGCACATGAACGGCATCCGGGACGCGCACGCCTCGGCCGAGGTGACGAAGGTCCACCAGGAGCGGTTCCGGGCCATGCTGCAGGGCGGGGAGCTGGAGCAGCTCACGTACATGCTGGCGGCCGAGCCGACCGAGGCCAAGGACTTCCTGGAGAAGATCCGACAGGAGGGCCGGCAGGACGAACGGGAGCGCGTCGACCGGCTGTTCGACATGGTCGCGAGCGGTCAGATCCAGTCCAACGACGTCGAGGCGCAGGCGCTCTCCCTCCTCAACCGGGGGCGGATGGGCGGGGTCCAGGGGCCCATCGGCTCACTGCCCGCCCGCCGCAACGGCCGGAACGGCCGGCCCACTCCCGAGCTGGAGCGATCGTCCGCCGAACCGTTCACTCCGGACTGGGTGTCGGACGATCCGCCCGCCCGCGCCCGGCGCAGGCCCGCCGACGCCCAGGACCCGTACCCGGCCGATCCCTACGCCGATGACGACTCCGCCCCGGAGCCGCCCCGCCGCCAGCGCCCCCGGGACGACGGCTGGGACTGGGCGGACGGAGACAGCAACGGCGACGACGGGGACGGAGCCAGGGACACCCGATGACCGGTGACGGGGGGACCGGGGGGACCGGGGGACAGGTCGGGCCCGAGCCGTACGGGGGTCGGCACGGGCCCGACCGCTCGGGGGAACGCGTGAGCGAGCGCGTCGCCGAGCGGCTGCTCAGCACCGTCAGGGAGGACCTCGGGCGGGCGGACTCGAAGGCGGCGGTGCTGCTGTCGGGGACGCTCGCACTGCCCGCGTTCCTCATCGGCTGGCAGGGCGCCCCCGGCTGGCACGGGCCCGCCGACGTGACGCTGGTCCTGGCCGGCCTGCTCTGGACGGTCTCGGTGACCGCGCTGGTCGGGGCGCTCATGCCGCGCACCGGCACGATCCGGGAAGGCCGACAGGGACAGGCCCGGGTGACGTACTTCGGCGATCTGGTGGGCGCCCGCCGCGACCTCGCGGGACTCGCCGCCCGGGTCGCCGAGGCGGGGCGCGATCCGGCGGGCTGGCTGCTCGTCCAGGCGGTCGACGTCAGCGCGATCCTCTCCGCCAAGTACCGGGCGATCCGCTGGGGGGTGGGCTCGCTCGCCCCGTCGGCGGTGCTGGCCCTGGCGTGGAGCATGACGGCGCGCTGAGGGAGCGGCGGGGTGCCGAGGCGTCGGCGGGGGGCGCTGAGACATCGGCGGGGGCTGAGGCGTCGGCGGGGGTGCGCCGAAGTCAGGAAGTTCACCCATAAGGACGTATCCGCGCGCACCACGGAACCTGTGCGCGCTCAGTAGCGACGATCCAGGAACACCGGAGAACGGGAAACAGGGGACGGCCGTGGGACGAGTCAACGGAGTACGCGAGACAAGAAAGGGCGGGGCGCGCCGTGCCGCGCTCGCCGTGCTGGGCGCCGCCGCGGTGCTCATGTCCCTGTCGGCGCCCACCGGTCGGTCCTCCGGCGGGGACGCCGTACCGGTGGCGGACACCGAGGAGGCCTTCCCGGCGGTCAACTACGCGGTCGCCGTGGACGAGTCTGCCAGCCTCGCCGCCTCGGACATGGCCGCCGAGAAGGCCGCCGCCGCGCGGATCGCGCTGGGTGACGTGTCCTCGTCCTCCCATGTCACGGTCTTCGGTTTCGCCGCCGCCGAGGGCGGGGGCCAGAGCGCCGTGGACCCGGTGTGCCCGCGCACGACGCTGGACGCGGCGGGCCGGGAGACGATCGGCGTGTGTGTCGGCAAGCTCCGCAAGCGCGAGGACGGCGAGGGCACCGGCACCGACTTCCCGAGCGCGATCCGGCAGGGCGTGCACGAACTGACCAACGGCACCGACCCGTTGGAGCCCCGGGTGCTGTTCCTGCTGACCGACGGGATCATGGAGGTCGAGGACAGCCCCAAGTACGGCGACCCGGCCCACAGGAAGGCCGAGGGCGAACGGCAGTTGACGCAGGCGCTCAAGGACGCGGCCGAACAGGGCGTGCAGATCTGGCCGTTGGGCTTCGGGCCGAAACCGGACGAGCAGCAGCTCGCCCGGATCGCCGCCGGCGGCTACCAGAAGGGCTGCGTCGAACTCCCCTCCGCGAAGCCGAAGGCGGAGCTTGTCGGCGGGTCCGAGAAGGTCGGCACGACCCTGGAGCGGATCTTCGCCGCCGCCCACTGCATGCGCCACGGGCCGGGCCCCGACCCCCAACGCCCGCCCGCCACCCTGAAGATCGCGATCTCCCCGCTGGCGACCGTGGGCAGCATCGTCGTCGACAAGGGCGACCCCGAGGTGCGGATCACCTACACCGACCCGGCCGGCGACAAGGTCCCCACGTCCGGGACGCACAAGGACTCCCGCTTCGAACTCGCGGGCGGCACCGGCACCGTGGAGGCGCTGAAGATCACCGACCCGCTGCCCGGCATGTGGAAGGTGCGGGCCGAGGCCCCTGAGGGACACCGCTCGCTGCCCGTCGCCGTGAGCGTGCTGTGGCAGGGCGAACTGCGCGGCGCCATCAGCATGGACCCGCCCTCCCCGCGCGCCGGCGACCAGGTCACCGTGACGATGCGCCTACAGACCCGCGAGGGCTACCAGATCAAGGACCCGAGCGACTACGCGGGACTGCGCGTCAAGAGCGAGCTGACCGGCGACGGCTTCACCCCGCTCGCGCTCACCCTCACCGACGACGGCAAGGGCAAGGACGCGAAGACGAGCGACGGCTCGTTCACCGGCACCACCGAGATCCCGGCGGACGCCTCCGGCGCGCTGAAGGTGAGCGCCACGCTGACCGCCGCAGGCCTGAGCGCCGACACCCGCAGCGAGGGCGGCAAGGTCGCCCCCGGCGAACTGCCCGTCACCACCGCCCTCGACATCCCCGCCGGGGACACACATCCCGGCGGCAAGGTCACGGGCACGCTGGCCGTCCACAACACGAGCGACACCGCGCACACCCTGAAGCTGTCGGTCACCGACCTCACGCCCGGCCTGCTCACGGTCACTCCGGCCGAACTCACACTGAAACCAGGCGAGTCGAGCACGCGCGAGGTGACCGTCACGGTTGCCGCCGACGACGTGTTCGCCGAGCGTCTCAACGGCGGTGCGCTGTCGCTGGCCGGGACCGTCAAGGTCGTCGACACCACCGACGACGACCTCACCCTCGTACAGTCCGCGCTGTCGGTGGACGTGACGCCGGAGCCCGGGCTCTGGGACCGGTTCTGGTGGGCGTTCCTCGCCGCCGCCGTCCTGGTCGCCCTGGCCGTCGCGGCCGTCCTCGCCCTGATCCGGCTGCGCCAAGCCCGCCGGGACCCGCACGGTCTGGTGCTGCGGCTCATCGACGAGCGCGGTGAGCCGCTGCCGGGCGAGCACGTCGCCGGGCACGGACACAAGCAGTGGTACGAGTTCGGCGTCGCCGAGGCCCACATCAGCCCCCGGATCGAACGGCGCGCGCACGGCCCGTACGCCGTCCGACGCAACCCCAACGGCGGTGCGGTGCTGCGCCGGCGCGACGGCGGCCGTATCCCGCTGTCGGCAGCGATCCCGGTCCAGCTGACCGACGGCCTGAGCCTGGCCCTCGGCGAGGAGTCCCGCAACACCCGCAAGCGGAAGGCCAGTTCGGCCTCCTCCGCCGGTCCCGTGCCCGGCACCGACCCCGGCGGGCAGAGCAGCACGAACACCTACGACCAGACGTACCTGTGAAGCGATCCGACCGAAGCGCCTTGAAGGGGCCGCAGGCCTCCTTCAGGGGCGCGGGGCTGTATCGATCTGCGGCTCCGCCGCGCGGGCGCGACGAATTCGGAGGCGCGCAGCGCCCCGAAAGGGGCGCGGGGCTGTGTTGCATGTGCGGCTACCGCCGCGTGCGCGCGACCAGCCCCCACGGCGCCGCACCATCCACACCCACAAACGCACCGCACGGCACCAACACGCGGCCCAGCAGCCGCACGCGGGGAGGAAACCCATGAAGATCTTCCAGCCGATGCTCTTCGTCGGCCTGGGCGGCACCGGTGGCCTGGTCGGCGCCGAGCTGGAACGCAGGCTGCGCGCCGAACTGTGCGGCCCGGACGGCTCGGCCCTGAGCCGGCTGAGCGGCCACGCCCCCTACCAGCTGCCCGACTGCCTGCAGTTCGTGTACGCGGACTACAGCGAGTCGGACCTGATGCGGCTGCCGCAGTTCAACGTCGACCCGTCGCTGCGGGCCGCCTACTCCCGTACCTCACGGGCCACCCACGATCTGCTGCCGAACTTCGACAGCTCGCCGGAGGTCACCAAGATGCTCCGGGCGAGTCTGCGCGGCGAGGTCGCCGACTGGCTGCCGCCGCGCACCGACGAGCCGCGCGTCACCCCGCTCCACAACGGCGCCGGACAGCTGCCCACCATCGGGCGCGCCGCCCTGTTCGCCACGCTCCGGCACGGCCTCTCGCCCGTTCTGACGCCGCTGCTCCAGGCGATCGACGCGATGGCCAGGGCCGGCGGCGAACTCGCCGAACTGGGCGGCGGAAAGGTCACCGGCTGCGATGTGTTCGTCGCGTTCTCGGTGGCTGGAGGCACAGGCGCCGGGATCTTCCTGGACTATCTCCACCTCATCAACCACGCCTTCCAGCTGCGCCGGTTCAACGGCGTGAAGATCTACCCGCTGGTCGTCATGCCGTCGTCGTTCTCGTCGGCGACCGGTGGCGGGCGCGAGGCCGAACTCAACGCGGCCCGCGCCCTGGTGGACCTGTTCCGGCTGGTCGACGGGCAGAACGCGCCGACCGAGGGCGCCGAGATCGGCGACCTCGACCAGCCCGCCGGGCTCGGCGTCCGCTACCCGGGCAGCCAGCCGATCCGGCTGCGCACCGGCATCCTGCCGACGTCGTTCCTGTTCAGCCCAACTGCCGGTATCCGCCCGGACGATCTGCGGCGCTCCATCGTGTCCCTGGTGATGTCGCTGATCGGCACCGAGCTGGGCGACAGCCGCACCCGGGGCCGGACGACGGTCAGCGACGACGACTTCCAGACCTTCGCCGCCAGCTTCATCAACCGGGGTGTGCACCGAAGTGCCCTCTCCCCGACCGGCATCGGCCGCCAGGGCGTCTCCACCAGCCTGGTCGCGTCGATGACCGTCCCGATGGACCAGCTCGCCGACCTCGTCGCCGGGCGGATGCTGCGGGAGGCGGTCACCGATCTCGTGGACCGGCCCCGGGCCGCGCTGCGCGAGGCCACCGTGCCGATGATCCGGCAGCTGTTCGCCGACTCCCACCTCGAAGAGCTGTGGGAACGCAGGCAGTTGCCCGTCCTGGACCCCGAACCGCTGCCGCGCGGCGGCAAGGCCATAGAACAGGCGCTGGGCGAGCGCGTCTCGGACATGCAGCGCCTGCTGGGCGACCTGCGGGCCGGCGCCGAACGCTCCGCCGCCACCATGGCCGACCGCTTCTCCCCGCGCCCCGCGATCGACAAGCTCCTCCAGAACGTGGACCCCTTCCACGCCGACCGGGTCGTCCGGGGCATCCCGGAGAGCGACGACGCCATCGCCCGGCTCGGCTTCCTCGGCATGCTCGACCACCGCTCCCGCGCCCCGCAACGCCCGCCGGGCATGACCGAACAGCCGCCCAAGATCCCCCGGGTCAAGGGCCGGTTGGCGGGTATGTCACCGGCCCGCTGGGGCGACGACGACGTCCAGGCCGCGCTCCAGGAGCAGGACGCCTGGTACCAGTGGCGCTGCCGGACCATCTGGCACGAGGCCTGGCGCGAACAGCAGCAGCACTGGCGGGCCCAGGCCGACACGGCGGGCGCCGACATCGCCCGGCTGGTCAACGCCTTCCGCGCGCACAGCGACCAGGAGCGCAAGATCTCCGCGCAGAAGGGCATGGAACTGTACGAGGACCGCACGGGCATCTCGTATCTGCTGCCGCCGCAGCGCACCCTCAACCACTTCTACGAGGACGTGGTGACGAGGCTGATCCGCCGCGAGGGACTGCGCGAGACGGAGGACTCGGCCTCGCTGCTGCTCAAGCTGGTCGACGGGGACACCTGGCGGGACGTCCACGCCCGCAGCCGACGCAGCCCCGACGACGCGGTCTCCGTCGTGAAGGCCCAACTGGAGGGCAGGATCACCCGGTTGTTCGCGGAGGGCGGCGAACGCCTCGAAGAACGGCCCCTGTTGCCGTCCATGAGCACGCTACTGGCCGCAGCGGCGGGCGACTCGGACGCCACCGACCAGGTCAGCAAGGAGGCCCTCGACCTGTTCGGCCGCAAGCTGACCGGACTGCTGCCGGTCGGCTTCACCCCGGAGGGCACCGGCCCGCTGCGGGTCCTGGTCACCTACCCGCGCGTGGAGGCGGTGGACGAGGTCGAGCAGTACCTCGGCAAGGCACTCCGCCTCCCCTCGGACGCTCGAAACTCGGTCGAATACAGGGGAGTCGAGAGCGACTCGGTCACGGTCGTCCTCTTCCGCAGCGAGATGAGCCTCACCCAGGTCCCAGAGGCCCGCAAGGTGCTGCGCCAGTGGGCCAGGGCCAAGGACAACGAACAGGCCCAGGACGTCCTGCGCTGGCGCCAGCGGCTCGGCTACCGGGACAGCTGGATGGTCAGCGGCGAGGAGGACCGCCGCGTCATCCTGCACCGGCTGCTGTGCTGCATGTGGAACGGCCAGGTCGACGTCGTGGACGGCGAGTCGGCGTCCCCGGACCGCGTCCGGCTGCGCCTGCACCCCGAGAAGGGCCCCCAAGTACCGGGCGTACGACTGAGGTTGGGCGACTTCCCCGGCGGCGTGTCGAGCTGGGCGGAACTGCTCCGCTCGTACGAACGCTGGACCGTCCTCGACGACGAACGCACGGTCGAGGACTACTGCCGCGAACTCATGGGCGCTCAGCCGCTCGGCCTCACGAGAAGCGGCACCGATCCGGACCCCCTGTTCGTCGAACTCGTCGAGGAGATCGCCCCGCGCCAGCTGGCCCTGCTCACAGAGCGCCGCAACCGGGACGGCGAACGCGTCGAGGGCTGGGTACGCCCCCTCTGGGAGTTCTGGGCGGAGACCCTCCCGGCCGCCCTGGACACGGAGTTCGGCGACCAGCGCGCGGTCCAGCCGACCCTCCGCACCCTCCTCGAACACGTCCGCGGCGGCACCCCGGCCCCCCGCCAAGGCCCGGAACCGGAGACCCCCCGACGCCTGATCGACGACGAGGACGACTGGGGTACGGCACCCCGGACCCCGGAGCCCGACAGGCGCCGTGCGTCGGCCGACGGCTACGACGAGCGGGCGGGCCGCCGGGACGACGAGCCGGCCCCCCGGGAAACCCCCCGCACATCACCTCGTACGTCCGCCCGCTACGACGACGACTTCGCGGTGGACGACTACACCAAGCCGTCCGCCGACAGCCGCGACGACAACGACAGTGCGTACGGCGGCAGTTCACGCTTCTTCACCCGGGACGGAGACATCGGTCCCGATGCCGGTGGCCAGGTCGGTGGCCGTGCGGACGGCCGGGTCAACGGCTCCCCGCGCGACACCGAGCGCTTCTCCGCCCCCTGGGACCAGCCCGACGACATGGACACAGACACCGATACTGACGCCGACCGCCGGTACGACCGGGACGGCGACAGCTCGCCCTGGGACGGAGACGCCCAGTGAGCCTGCCCACCCTGGGCTCCGGCCCCGTCGTCATCCGGCTCGACCTGCGTTCCGGGGCGGCGGAACTCGACACCGCCCAGGCACTGCGGGCCCGCATCGCCCGCCTGCTCGCCCGGGCCGGGCAGCCGGAACCCGACGACCCGCTGTTCCTGGTGACCGACACCCCGGCCGGCCTCACCGACCACCAGCGGCAGTACGAACTCCTCTCCGGCTACCGGGCGGTGGGCGAGGTGAGAATCCTGGTCCTGCTGGTGGGCAGCGCGCCCGGTTCGTACGCCGACCAGGACGAGGCGTTCCGGCCCGACCGGCGGCTGCTGCGCCCCTCGGTACTGCGCACCTCCGGCACCGCCCTCCTGTGGGCCGGTGACCTGCGCGCCGCGCGCACGGCGGTCGAGCACCCCGCGCCCGACGACCCGGACGCGCTGGCCGTCCTGGTGGACGTGCTGTCGGTACCGGACGTCTATCTGCGCGTCCTCCACGACCTGGAGTCCCTGCCCGAGGCCGTCGCCGCACCCGGCGTACGCCTCCTCGAACAGGATCTGCCCCCCGAGGTGCGCGACCGGGCCTGGCGCGACGCGCTCACCCGGTTCGCGGGCCACGACACCGACCACGCGCCACCGACGGCGGTCGCCTCCGGCGCCGATCTGCCGGAGCCACTGCGGTCGTTGGTGACCGGCCGAGGCGGCCGGGACCAACGGCACCGTGAACCGGGCGGCCCGGCGGACGGAACGTACCGCGCCTGCGCGGACGCCCTGGACGACGCCGACGAGGCCCTGGCAGGCCTACGCACCCTCCCCGGCCTCCTCCGCCCCGCCCGCCGCGCGGCCTTCGAGTCGGACCTCGACCAGGCCCGCCAGTCCCTCGACGCCTACAAGTCCCTGGTGGGCAGGGCCCTGACCACCAGCACCACCTCAACCGCCGAGGCAGCGGCCCACCTCACCGCCCTGGGCCTACGCGTCCCCACAGCAGAGGGCATGCGCGACCGCATCGGCGAGGCCCTACGCGAATACGCCGAGAAGCTGCTCGGCCAGGGCCTGGCGTTGAGGTCGGTGGCCCAGAGGTTCACGGCCTTGGCGGGCAGGGTGGAACCGGTCCCCAGCTCGGCGCTGGCACGAAAAATCAGGGAGTTCGATGGCGCCCCTATAGGGGCGCGGGGAACTGCGCGACCAGCCACAACGAACCCGCACCCGAAAGACAACCCTCCCCGCGGAGCACTAAGCACCGGATTCATCGCAACAGGCGCCGGCCTGCTAGGCGCCCTATGGCAAGGCCCCCTACTCGCACTCGCCCTAATCATCCCGCTCCTCTTCCTCACCACGACCCTCCTGGCCGCATCCCGCCTAGGAGCCACAGGCCGCACAGGCCGCTGGGCAACGGTCCCCCAGATCGCCTCCTGGGCCGGCGCCCTGACCGGCGCCCTCGTGGCGTACGCAACCAACCCCCCACCCTGGGTGGCAACCTCCGCCCTGCTGATCGCCCTGTGCGCCGCAGCACACACCACCCGCCGCCTCTGGCGCACCGCAGCGGACACCTGGACCCCGGGCCACGCCACCGCCACACTCCGCCAGGCCCTCCAAGGCCTGGACGCCCTCCTCGCCGAGGGCGTCCGCGAGCACTGGGCCGTAGAGGAGCGCCTGAACTGCGCAGATGCGGCCCGTTCCGTAGCCGGTGTGCTCCGGGCGACGGCAGCGGCGGCGGAAGCCGAAGCGGTCCCCGAGCCCGAACGAGCCACGGTCGGGGCCGGCGCGTACGACGCGTACGACGCCGGGGCCGGGGCCGGGGGGCTCCCGGTGGACGACTGGCTGTCGAGCACCCCGGACGCGTTCTCCGGCACCGGCGACGGCCCCACCGACGACAAGGCCGCCAACGACGACTGGATGACCGCGTACGCCTGGCCGGACGCCCCGTCCTGGGACGACGACCCGGCGAACCGCACGGACACCGCCGTACCCACTCCCCGCGAAGAACCCCCCGTGTCCACCCCGCCCCGCGCAGCGGACCGCACCGCCGCCACACCCCGCTGGCTGGACCGCGAGACCGCCGAGGGCGGCCCGGAACTGGTCGCCACCCTCGCCCGCGACCTCACCGACGCCGCCCTGAAGGCGATGGCGACCTACTGGGGCGCCGTGGAACGCGGCCAGGCCGGCACGCTCGCCGCGACCCGGATCGAGGGCCGGGTCGCCGAACTCCTCTCCACGGCCCGAAGGCACCTACGGCACAACGGAGTTCTGGCCGCGCCACCCTTCGCCGCCACCCGCCGCACCCGCGCCAACTCGGCCGGCCTGCTGGGCACCGACCCGCACGCACTGGCCGGACTGGTCGGCGCGGAGACCGACCGCCAGTCCGTGGTCCAGCTGTCCTCGCCCGACCAGGGCGCACTGCTGAGCCGCGATCCGGCGGCGGCCGTGTGGATCAGGTTCGCGCCCCTGGCCGTACGCGACGAGGTCGAGAAGGTCTGGCGTACGAACGGTACGGACCGCCCCGAGGAGGTGGAGTGGACGTCGTCCGGACGGTACGCGGGCCTGCTCCGGCTCACCCCGCTGCGCCCCGGAGTGGTCGACACCTTCCGCCCCCGCAACGACGACTACGGGGACGGAGACAACGGAAACAACGGGGACAGGGGCGGGCAGGGCTACGAGTACGGGAACGGACACGGCTACGAGTACGAAAGCCCGTACGACCGAGGGGACGGCGACAGCTGGTGACCCGCACCACGCATCCAGGGCCAGGTCCGGGAGGATCGGGACCGGGGCCGGGGGTCCCGGACGGACCCGACGACGCCAAGCTCGGCTTCAGCACCCCCGCCGGCCGCCGCCACATCACCCGGGTCCGCTTCGGCCCCGAGTCCCGGCGCGACCCGCAGCTGCCCCCGCTGATCCGCAACGCCCTGCTCGACGACCGGGGCCAGGGACAGCGCTGCGTACAAGTGCGGCTCTCCGCCGCCGACGCGACGGAACCGGCCGCCCGCGCCCTCCTCGACACCGAGGCGGGTACCGCGCTGCGGCTGCACCGGCTGGTCGACGGCACCGAGTTCGCCCCGCTCTTCCCCCGGCTCATCGGCTACGAGCTGGACACGGACGAGCCGTTCCTCCTGTACGACCCACCGCGCGGCGCCACCGCCGCGAAGACGCACGTCATGTCGTCGACCGACCAGCGGGTCCTCGCCCGCGACCTGATGCTCGCCCTGTGTCTGCTGGACGGCCAGGGTCTGGTGCCGCGCGGCATCTCACCCGCCAACGTGCTCTGGGACGGAACCTCCCTGCAACTGTGGGGACTTGAGGGCGTGACCGACGTCGGCCGGCCCCGGTCCGCGTGGGGCCGGGCCCCCTACTCCTCGCCCGAACAGCGCCAGGGCGAGGGCGTGACCGACTCCCGGGACGCGGTGTGGAGCGCGGCCCAGGTGCTCTACCGGCTGGTGACCGGCCGCCCCGGCCACGCCGACCGGGCACCGGCCGACCTCGGCGAACACCGGGTCCTGGCCGAGACGTTGAGGGACGCCTTCGCCCCCCGGGCGACCGGCCGCCCGACCCCCGCCCAGCTCCTCGACCTGCTGTCCCCGGGGGCGTCCGGCCGCGCCGCGCTCCTCGCACCCCCCGACGAGACGCAGCAGGACCGCCAGGTGTTCGAACAGGCCCTGCGCGCCAAACGACAGGCACCGGTGGCCCCTTCGACGCTGGGTACGGGCGCGGGAACGGCCCTGACCGAGAGCGAGGTGATCTGCCCGTACTGCCTGGAGACCATCCAGCTGGACCTCGGCGCGCTGTACGTCACCGACAGCCGGATGCAGTACCAGCCCCTGAACCTCGCGGGCGTCGGCAAGCTGCGCCGCCAGGACGTCATGCGCGGCGCGGTCCAGAAGTGCACGGCGGACCCGGACTTCCCCGAACACTTCATCCCCGTCCCGTACTTGACGTACGGCCGCCCGCTGACGGTGGCGATGGTCGGCCAGTCCTCCACCGGCAAGAGCCATCTGCTGACCCAGATGATCGCCGAGATCACCGACGGCGGCCTCGAACCCTTCGGTCTCAGCTGGCAGTCCGTCAACCCCGAGCAGCACGCCCGGTTCGTACGGGAACGGGTGCAGCCCCTGCGCAACGGCCGCGTCCTGGCCCACACCACCGTCCTGGGCCTGGACGGCTTCGCCCGCTTCGCCGAGTCCCTCCTCCTCACCGACGCCCACGGGCAGGTGCGTCCGGTCGCCTTCTTCGACCTGGGCGGTGAGGACCTCGTACGCACGGACGCGGCCCTGCGTTTCCTGCTCGGGGTGGACGCCCTGGTCTTCGTCGTCGACCCCGTACTGGCGCTGCCGCTCCCGCAGTTGGACCACGCGAGGGAACGCGGCGGGGTCGAGGTGAACCGGGACGGCGACCTCGCCTTCGCGACGGTGCTCGACCGGCTGCCGAAGACGGGCCAGTACCTGGAGGTGGCGGCCACGATGGTGCTGGGCAAGGCGGACCTGCTGCGCTTCCAGTCGCCGGTCGACCGCTGGCTGGGCCGGCCGGGGGCCACCTCGCTGGACGCCACGCTCATCCGCGAGGAGAGCCAGGACGTCCACGCGTTCCTGCGCCGGCACGCGGGCCAGGCCTGGCTGCGCCCCTTCGACGCGATCCGCCGGTGCACCCTGCACGTCGCGTCGGCCACCGGCGGCCAGGAGGACCAGGGCCGCTATCCGGCGGGCGCGGCACCCCGGCGCGTACTGGAACCGCTCCTCTCCCTGCTCGCGATGCACGGCCTGATCGACGTCCCGGGCGGCCCCGAGGCGTTCGCGCGGGGCGAGGCGGCGGCGTGGGAGGCGGTGCCGACGGATGGCGACGGGGGACACGGGCAGTTCGGCGTGCCCGGGGCGCGGGGAGCCGGGGGCCCCGGACGTGCACGGGATCGGGAGCGGCAACGGGAACGGGGAGAGGAAGAGCAGTGAGCGAGTTCCAGGAGATGCCGTCGGTGTCCTCGGCCGCATCGGCGCCTTCGGCGCATCCAGTCCCGTCGGTGCATCAGCTGGTCTTCCGGTGGGAGGGCAACCACGGCCGGCAGGGCACCGGCATGAAGGCGGTCGCCCACTCCTGTTCGGCGGAGCGGGCCGAGCAACTGGGCCGGGAACTGGGCCCGTTGCTGTGGGTGTCCGGCCCGGGCGCGGCCCGCCCGAGCGTCGTACGCACCCTGTCCCGCGACGGCGAGGTCCTGCTCGCCCAGCGCTGGCCCACCAAGGACCCGAACGGCCGCCCGAGCACGGTCAGCCATGTCCTGGTGGGCGCCCCGGGCATCCTGAAGACCCGTCAGTGCCTGGGTCTGGCGTACGGCGGCTGGGGGCTGCGGGAGTCCGCGGAGCAGGCGGCCGGCCCCCTGGCCGTGGTCGAGTGCGCGAAACTCGACGCCCTGGCGAGGCAGCGGCTGCCGGAGATGCTGGGGCGGCTGGAGAGCGTACGGCGTGCCCTGATCCTGGTCGCGGCGGAGTGGCTGCGCGATCCGGCACAGCGGGTGTCGCTGCTCGTGGGGGAGACGAGCCCGCCCGGCTGGCCGGACCGGGACGGCGCACCGCTGGTCTACCTCGGCCTGTTCCTCCTCTTCGGCTCCTGGCCGGGCCACGAGTGGACGTTCGCGACGTACGACACGGTCGACACCCACCCCCTGCGCCTCACCTCCGTCCCGCGCTGGGAACAGGACACCGGCGGCTCGGGCCCGCTGGCCCGCGTGGTGATGGGCCGTACGCCCGCCAACCCCCAGTTCGAACACCACGCGGCGGTACGCCTGGTCGAACACCTCCTGGCCCACCCGGAGTCGGGCCCGGGCGTACCCCAGCTGCTGGAGCAGCTGAACGGCGGCGCGACACTGGACTGGGCCCGGCGACGGGACCTGCTGGGGAGAATCCTGAGCGTGGACCGCCCGACCCCTGATCGCCGGGATGCCGGTCACCGGGATGCCGAGCGCCGGGATGCCGATCTCCGGTTCGATGAGCGCCAGGAGATGCCGGCACCGCGACCCGCCCCGCCCGAGAACCCGTACCAGGACCGGGACTCCGCGCCCTCACAGCACCCGTTCCAGAGGCTGACGGACCAGGACGTCGACCTGGAACGGCAGCCTCCGGCGCCCCCGCTCCCCGAACCCTCGTACCCGAAACCGCACTTGGAGCCCGCGCCCACGGTCACTCCGCCGCAGCCCAGCCGCGTGCCCGACCCCGAACCGTACGGACTCCACGAGGAGCTGTGCGGCCACCGGCGCGGGGATCTCCAGCAACGCACCATCCTGGAAGCGCTGTTGCGCCCGCTGCCCGACGAGGTGCTCCTGCGCGAGCTGCGCTCGGGCGAACTGCCGCCGGACGCACTGGACTTGGTGCTGTCCGAACTGGGCGACGACGAACGCTGCCGAAGGCGCCCCCCGGACATGCGACACACCCTGTGTGCCCAAGTACTGCACAACAACCTGTACTTGACCCACCACGGGCAGCCGGGCGAACTCGCGTCGAGAGCGGCCCTGGCGGACCGGGCGGCCAACCTCTTCACCTGGGCCGTGGCGCCCCTGGTCCGCGACGAACGCTATCTGCTCGACCTCCAGGAACTCCTGGCCAGAATGTGCCGCGACCTCCACCCCACCGCGGGCAACTGGCTCTGGCAGACCGTCATCTCCCCGCCGAACGGCGAGGTCCCCGACCTCCCGCCGACGGTGTGGCAGCAGAGCCTGCGCGTCCTGCTGACCCGACCGAACGGACCCCAGCCGGCCGTTCCCCCACCACCGCCCACCACCACACCGGAACCACCGGCCTCCACGAACCGCTTCTCCGAGCTGACGAACAACGTGGGCTGCGTGGTGGGCTTCTGCGCCGCCGTGATCGCCGTACTCATCGGGATCGCACTGATCGTCATGTAGACGAGCGGCCGGAGGTCACCAGCGCGACCAGGACCGCCACCCCCGGCTGCACTCCGTCACGCCTCGCCCTCTCCAATTAGACAGTGAGTCAAGTTACTCAACCGTAATCTACCGACTGCTACCCGAGGTAACCGACCAGTAGGTACGGTCCAGGCGAACCGCCGAACAACAGGTAACGAGAGGCGGCGACTTGCCCACCCGTGGGACGCGGGAGGACAGGACGCCACTCCCCCCATCCCTGCTCCTGCCAGCCGCTTCACAGGAGGTTCGCCATGCCCGCACGCAGACGGCTCCTGGCCGCAGCAGTAACCGCTGCGACCTGCCTGAGCGCTCAGGCACTCTCGTACACGACGACGACAGCCACGGCCGCAACGACCGCCTCCCCCACGGAGACGACGGAGACGGTCGTGTCCCGGGGCGTGGAAATCCCGGCGTTCTACACGCCACCGACCACGCTCCCCACCCCCGACGGCGCGCTGATCCGCACCGAACCCCTCCCCCTCGCCATCTCCCTCCCCACCCTCGACGGCCCCCTGCCCGGCCGGGCAACCCGCCTGATGTACAAGTCCACGGACTCGAACGGCGCCCCGGTCGCGGTCACCGGCGCGTACATCGAACCGACGGCGACCTGGAAGGGCGGCGGCGCGCGTCCGCTGGTCGCGGTGGCCCCGGGGACGATGGGCCAGGGCGACCAGTGCGCCGCGTCCCTGGGCCTGGAACACCCGCTGGTCCTCAACGGCCGTACGGTGTCCGTCGGTTACGAGGACATCGCGATCTACCGCCTCCTGGCGACCGGCGCCGCGGTGGTCGTCACCGACTACGCCGGCCTGGGCGCGACGGACCGCCTCCACACGTACGTCAACCGCCTCGACGAGGCCCACGCGGTACTGGACGCGGTACGCGCGGCCCGCAACCTCCCCGGCACATCGGTGACTTCGGATTCCCGGGTGGGCCTGTTCGGCTACAGCCAGGGCGGCGGAGCGACAGCGGCGGCAGCGGAACTCCAGGCCTCCTACGCCCCCGACATCACCTTGGCCGGCACCTACGCGGGCGCCCCACCCGCAGACCTGACGGCGGTGACAGAGGCGATCGACGGCAGCGAACTGACGGGCGCCCTGGGCTGGTCCCTGAACGGCTTCCTGCAGTCGGACCCGACACTGCGCCCGATAGCGGAGGCCCACCTGAACACGGCGGGCAAGGCCGCCCTGACGGACCTGTCGACGATGTGCGTAGGAGACGCACTCCTGAGCTACGGCTACACGAAGAGCACGAAGTGGACGACGGACGGCGAGTCCATCTCCGACATCGTCGCGTCCACCCCGGCCCTCCAGACCTTCCTGAACAGCCAGCGCATCGGCACACAGAAACCGTCGAGCCCGGTACGGATAGCGACGGGGACCAGCGACAACCTGGTCCCGCACGGCCAGGCCCGCCGCCTCGCAGCGGACTGGTGCGCGAAGGGCGCGAACGTCACGTACAGACCGGTGATCCTGCCGAACGTGATCAGCCCCCTGCTCAACCACTTCGCTCCGCTGCTGACGGACCAGGGCAGCGCGGTGAACTGGCTGACGGACCGCTTGTCGGGCAAGCCGGCGACGTCGAACTGCGGGGTGCTGCCGATCCTGCCGTGAGTCAACCACCTGACGATTAGCCCATAAGTGGACATAGCACCTGGGGCTCGATACGGTCGAAACGTAGGCGTCACAGCCGCGGAGGTCGCAGTCGGCAAGCAGATGGACGAGCGCCGGACACTGGAACGCACAGGCACGACAACCTTCACAACCGGCGCTCGACATCAGCCCATTCGCAGCACAGTCGACCGCCGTGCGAGGTAGGCACGGCACGCCACGACCCACGGCGGCAGGCGCACAATCCCCCACGCGACGGCACACCGCAGATGGCGAATTCGACGCCGTGCCCCGGGAATCACCCAGTTCGGCGTCCTCGTCAACGCGGCCCGAAGCAGACGAGTGGAGACCGCAATGCGGGATTTCAGCAGCAGAGGAAAGAAGGTCGCCTCCGCCACGGCCGTGGCGACGCTGGTGGTCGCGGCGTCCGCGGCAGCGACCGGTGCGACACAGGCCAATCCGGACAAGTCGAGGGTCATCGTCTCGGGTACCGCGAGTTGCGAGCGATTCGAGGACGCGTCAGTGACCGATGTGTCCATCACCCCCACCGGCAAGGACCCCAAGACGACCGAACTCTCCGGTGAGGACACGAAGGAGAAGTACAAGCTGACCTTCACGGGTGTCCCGAAGCTGCCGAAGGTCTGGCAGGCCAACGCCACGGTCAACTGCGTGGACAGCGAGGACGACACGCACACCTACAGCAAGAGCTTCAAGATCCAGCGGCCGGCGGGCACGACGGAAACCCAGACCCTCAACCTCAAGTAGGCCTCTGACCACAGAGAAGCGACGACCTGCTGCGACACTCGCAGCGGGTCGGTCGTGCACTCGGGGGGACTCAGGGGGAATCAATATCTGTCCCCGCCGTCGGAGAGTTTAATAGACCCCGCGGGGAGAGTTTCTGTCGCACCGCTCTCACGCCCCTCTCACGGTGGAGATCTTTAACGCACACAACCGCCGCAGCGTGCTACTGTCGATCTCGGTTGCAGTTTTGGTACCCAAAAATCTCAAGCGCTCCAGTCGGCCTCCGCGCCGCATTTCCACAGTTCGAGCGCTTCATATCTCCGGATCGATCATCTTCCGGCGGGTCATCATCGCGGCGACATGGCGTCCGTACCGTACGGATCCCGATGTACTGCCCCAGAGGGCCCCAGAGGAGATATGAACATGGCTGCTGGCACCGTGAAGTGGTTCAACGCGGCAAAGGGTTTCGGCTTCATCGAGCAGGACGGCGGCGGACCTGACGTGTTCGCCCACTTCTCGAACATCGCCTCCCAGGGCTTCCGCGAGCTGCTGGAAGGCCAGAAGGTCACCTTCGACATCGCGCAGGGTCAGAAGGGCCCGACGGCCGAGAACATCGTTCTCGCCTGACGTCGGCGCGCATTTCGTAGCTGGGATCCGCATCCCTAGGGGTGCGGTTCTCAGCTGCACATATTTCCCGCAGTGGTGTCACCTACGGGTTTTCCCATCTCAGCACTTGCGCCCGCGCAGAATATCTGCGGGCGAAATACCTGTCAGCGAAACATCTGTTCTGTAAGCGACAGCCGCTTTCGCATTCCATTCGGCCCGTTCCTGTGATTCCCTGCGCCGCTTTTCCGCTGCGGGAATTCCTCGATACGTGCCGTCGTATCAAGGAAGGTTCTGAATGAACCGCACACGTACGAACGACCGTTCCGCCCGCACCCGCGGCCGCACCGGCGGCCCCGCTTTCGGCGCTGCCAACGGCGCGAAGCGGGCCAGCCGGTTCGGCTCGTCGGCCCCGAGCCGGTCCGGCGGTCCGAGCCGCTCGGGCGGCGGCCACGGCCGCCGACCCGCCGCGATCCAGGGCGAGTTCGCCCTGCCGGAGACCATCACTCCCGCGCTGCCCGCCGTCGAGGCCTTCGCCGACCTCGACATGCCGGCCAAGCTGCTGACCGCCCTCGGCACGCAGGGCGTGACCGTGCCCTTCCCCATCCAGGGCGCCACCCTGCCCAACAGCCTCGCAGGCCGTGACGTGCTCGGCCGCGGCCGTACCGGCTCCGGCAAGACCCTGGCCTTCGGCCTCGCGCTGCTGGCCCGTACCGCCGGACTGCGCGCCGAGCCCCGTCAGCCGCTCGCCCTCGTCCTCGTCCCCACCCGCGAGCTGGCCCAGCAGGTGACCGACGCCCTCACCCCGTACGCCCGCGCCGTGAAGCTGCGCCTGACCACGGTCGTCGGCGGCATGCCGATCGGCAGGCAGGCCGGAGCGCTGCTCGGAGGCGCGGAGGTCGTCGTGGCCACGCCGGGCCGGCTGAAGGACCTCATCGACCGGGGCGCCTGCCGCCTCGACCAGGTCGCGATCACCGTCCTCGACGAGGCCGACCAGATGGCCGACATGGGCTTCATGCCGCAGGTCACCGCCCTCCTGAACCAGGTGCGTCCCGAGGGGCAGCGGATGCTGTTCTCCGCCACCCTGGACCGCAATGTCGACCTGCTGGTCCGTCGCTACCTGACCGACCCGGTCGTGCACTCGGTGGACCCCTCGGCCGGTGCGGTGACCACGATGGAACACCACGTGCTGCACGTCCACGGCGCCGACAAGCACCGGACGACGACGGAGATCGCGGCGCGCGACGGCCGGGTGATGATGTTCCTCGACACCAAGCACGCCGTGGACCGGCTGACCCAGGACCTGCTGAACAGCGGTGTCCGGGCCGCCGCCCTGCACGGCGGGAAGTCGCAGCCGCAGCGCACCCGGACCCTCGCACAGTTCAAGACCGGCCACGTGACCGTGCTGGTCGCGACGAACGTGGCGGCGCGCGGCATCCACGTCGACAACCTCGACCTCGTCGTGAACGTCGACCCGCCGACCGACCCCAAGGACTACCTCCACCGGGGTGGCCGCACCGCCCGCGCCGGCGAGTCCGGCAGCGTCGTCACCCTCGTCACCCCGAACCAGCGCCGCGAGATGACCCGCCTGATGGTGGCCGCGGGCATCACCCCGCAGACCACCCAGGTCCGCTCGGGCGAAGAGGCACTGACCCGCATCACCGGCGCCCAGGCACCCTCCGGCATCCCCGTCGTCATCACCGCACCGGTGGTGGAACGCGCCAAGCGCGGCACGGCCTCCCGTGGCAGGCGTCGGCCCGCGTCGAAGGCCCGGCGCGGGGGCGGGCGGCAGTCCGCCGTCGACTCGGCGGCCTGAGCAGCACGCGCCCAGGAAACCGAGCGATCAGGAAACCGACCCGTCCATCTGTGAGGCACCATGCGCTGTGTCATCGCCCGTTTCCCGTTCGACCTGACCAGGAGCGGTGTCCTGGAGTCGATGAAGGGCGTCAAGCCCGAGCAGGTCACCGGTGAGTCCGTGATCATCGGCCGCCGTACCTACCCCGTCAAGCAGGTCGGCCAGGTCATCACGCGCCAGGACCGCCGCGACTTCAGCAGCGGCGAAGTCGTCCGGGCCATGACCCAGCTCGGCTTCACCTGCCGCGGCCTTGGTGTCCCCGGCCCGCTCCAGCAGGCTTCCACGACGCCCGGCATCCCAGTGACCGTCTAACAGACAAGACAGAACAGGGCAGGACCGGGCCGGGCAGGACAGGCGCGAGCCGACACCCGAACCACGAGAAGGGCCCGACCGGCACACACCGGTCGGGCCCTTCCGCGTACCCAGGGAGCTGATGCTCTCCTCGGCGAGCAGGAAAATCTATGACGGCCGGAGTAGACATTGGGTGGTGGCGTGGTTATGGTTTCTCTCGTAGCCCAGAGAGACCGCAAGGCCTGGCAGAGACGAACTGCCGGCCGCAGTACCCGTAGTCGCAGTACGCATGACGGTGCGGTGGTGGAGTTCCGGAGCCAGGGTGATCGCAGGACGGCGACGGGACTGACGACCGGACCGGGTGGCCCGCAGTGATCAGGGGCCGCCGCGAGCAGTACCGAAAGGAAATCGATCGCCGAGGGACGAACGGAGGACGCAACCGCCATCAGGATCGCCCGGGCCGAAAGGCTGAGCCCGGGTACCGCAGGACATCGACAGTGAGGTGGTCTCCGGTCAGGCAATCGCGATCCCCGCACACCCGGCGGCAACTCGGCCGGGGCAGCGGAAACACAGGGTCGGCGTAGTAACAGCGCCGACAGATGGTGTAGTAGTTCCTTCGGGGCCCTGGTGCCGTACGGCACCAGGGCCCCTCCCCGCGTTCCATGAGAGAGGTTCAATGACAGCAGACGACTCGTTCGGCCGTCTCGACGACGATGACTACCCCGCCTACACCATGGGCCGGGCGGCAGACATGATCGGCACCACCCAGGGCTTCCTTCGCGCCCTCGGAGAGGCCCGCCTGATCACCCCGCTCCGCTCCGAGGGCGGCCACCGCCGCTACTCCCGCTACCAACTGCGCATCGCCGTCCGCGCCCGGGAACTCGTCGACCAGGGCACCCCCATCGAGGCCGCCTGCCGCATCATCATCCTCGAGGACCAGCTCGAGGAAGCCCAGCGCATCAACGCCGAATACCGCCGCGCCGCCGAATCATCCGCGCCGCCGCCCTCGGCCTGAACCGAGTACGCCCGTCAGGATCGGCGGGCCTCGGCCGTCGAGAGAAGTGCTACGCGGGCGCGGACCCCTCAGCCGGGTCCGCCCCGGCGTCAGCGCTGCACGCGGCCGGGCGGATACCGAGCCAGCCCGAGCACAGGACCGCCACGCCGCCTTGGAGACGCGGCCGTGGGCGTGGGCGTGCAGAATCCCGGCCCATACGATGCCTGCGCCGCCCCCTCGGCTACCGAGCAGCCGGCATGTTCCCGTCCCGCCAGTCGTTCACTCGCTTTCGGATGCTCGGGACCATCGGAAGCGCGTCGACCTCTTCGGGCAGGAACCAGCGGACGTCGGTGGATTCCTCGGACACGGCAAGTTGCCCGGCCACAGGGCGTGCCAGGAAGCAGACGGAGAATTCCTGGCGGACCTCGCCGTCGTCGTACTCGATGACATGACGGGGGTTGGTATACGTGCCGACGATGCCGACGATCTCGACGTCGAAACCGGTCTCTTCGCGGGTCTCACGAACGGCACAGTCCGGCAGTGACTCGCCGATGTGCATGACACCGCCGGGAAGCGCCCACATGTTGTTGTCTCTACGACGTTGCAGCAGGATGCGGCCGGAGTCGTCGACAACGACCACGGACGCGGCCGGGACCAGGCGTTGTGCGGCCGGAGCGTTCGGGTCGTCCTCGTAGTCACGCCTACCCACGGCCGTTTCCTTCCCATACCGGAGTGCCCCGGTTCCACAGTTCGTCGACGTGGGCGGCGAAGCGGTCGAACATGCCGTCGTTCTGGTGTCGACGCAGATGCAGCGTAGGAGCATCGTGCCCCACGCTGTGAGTCAGCAGGGGCGTCACGATCATGTCGTCGTCGAAGCGGAACACGGACAAGTACGCGTGTCCATCGCTGAACCTCGCGTTGATACCCGGCTGTTCCTTGATCTTCTCCAGTTCAGCGAGTGTCACGCGGATGCGGGTGGACAGGGTGAGCGCAACGTCTTCGTCCTGTTCGCGTGCGCGCGTGAGGTCACTGTCAGGGGCGCCGAGCAGAAAGCGCACTTGGCATCCTTGAGCGGCCTTGCGCTTCAGCGCGGTACCGAATCGAGCCTGCTCAAGCCAGAGAAAGTAGTTGGTGTAGCCGGCGAAGGTCAGCTCTCGTTCGGCCTTGGTGATCAACGACCGCCACACGGAGGCCGGGCAGCCGGACCGGTAGGGATAGACGGACACGACCTCGCGGTCCGGACCGACCTTTATCGCCTTCTTCGCGGCTGCTGGCCACAACACCGACTCGTCCTCCCCGAGTGCTTCGCAGACGGCCCACCGGTGGCGGGCGCGAGGTACCCGCCCGGTCTCCGTGATCCATCGGCCAACGGTCTTGATGTCCACGCCGCAGCTCTCCGCCAACTGCCGGTCAGTCATTCGGGCTTGGAGCATGGCGCGGCGTAAGGGTTCATTCACGGATGCCCCCGGGGACGTTAGGCACGCTTTTCACGGTATCCCTGCTCCATACCTAACGGCCGCGGAACGGAGTAGGAACGCACCGTCAGAGGCGGAAATGTGGTGGTCGACCACTCCACCATCGCCGACGCGGACCGACGTGCTGTACGTAGGGCCCGGGACGGTGGCCATCAACCGCAGGAGGTTGACGCAGTGAGCCGACCCATCGACACAGTCCACGACTGCCAGGAAGCACGACACCAGCGAGCCTGGCAGCGGACGCCGTGGCCGACTGGACGCAGAGTGGTCATCGGGCGGAGCCTGACCCGCGGATGGGAGATGTCGGCGTGACGGAAGACCTCGACGTAGTACGGCTTCTGCCGTGGGTGGGCTCCGGAGGCAGGCCCTGTTATCTGGCCGGAGGCGGCTCCGGCGGGTACGTCTCACGACTTGCGGACAACATGGAGGCGATGCAACTCGGCCTGGCCAGCGATCTGATCAAGGAAGCCCGGATCACGCTTGATGGCCGCAGCTGGACGCCGGGTGAACTCCAGTTGCTGGCCGTTCAGTTGACCGAGGCCCTCACCGACGTGCACCGCGTCGCGGAGAGCCGGGGCGGGCGCCTGTCCGTTCCTTCCTGGGACGATTCCGACCTGACTGAAGATGACGACGGGGACAACGACAGTTCCGCAGAGCCAACTGAGGCTGTCGGGTGACGACCTGCCGAGTGCGGTCTCGGATTACGGCTCCGGAGCGTTCCAGGAGGAACAGACGGGCAGAAGAACTACCTCCGAGGTCGTTGTGGTCGGCGGGCACCCTCTGTGGAACGTGCACAGGCACAGGCCGTATCTGGTGCCCTGTCTGCTGCGGGTTCGAGGGCTGCTGGACCTGCGCGCACACGTACATGGTGGCCTGTCCGTCCTGCTCTGAAGGGAAGCTGGAGCCGATCCGGTGGTGAGGCCCGGGCATCGACGACAACGCCCGCCCATACCCCGGCCGCATGACGAGACTGATCGTCGCAGCAGGTGGAGGAGGCCCGGTCCACGAGGGCCGGACGACTTCGTGGGGCTCGAACGGATCACCCCGGTGGGATCCTTCCGGCTTCCTCCCACCAACTCCTCAGTAACTGAGCGAGTTCGTGCTTCGGTGTGTTCTCCTGCTCGCCCTGCAGTCCGCTCACTGTCCCGTGCCCTGATCCGTTCGGCGCATAGTCGCAGGTCAAGGCCGTGTTTGGGCAGCCGTGCATGGATGCGTGAACCCGCGTGCCGCAGATGCTAGTGGACGCCGCAGACCTTCGTACGGGATGTGATCACAGCCGCGCGAGTGCTTCGCACCACACTCCCCGTCGCTCCCTCGGCGGGACGCTCCTGCCGCCGCGGACGGCATGGCGCGCCACGAGGGCCGGTTGGCAGGATTCAGGCCGATTCGGATTACAGGGGCCCGCTTCTGGCCGTATGGTTTCCGCCATGTTCGAGACGATTCGTTGGCGCTGTCACGTACACGCGAACGATCGCCGTGCCGCCGAGCGGGTGGTGGGACGTCTTGCGGCTCGGTTGGATCGTCCCCTCGAGATCGAGAACTACGAGCGGTACTGCAAGTTCCCCGAGCTGGCCGTGTTGCGGCTGGTCTCGCCGCTCCGGTGTCCCGCTCCGGAGCATGCGCTGATGACCGTCCTCGAGTGTGCGTGGAAGATCGCGACGCCCTGGAGCCTCGGCAGTCAAGGAACAAGCACCCACCACGAGTTCGAGGGCATCGCCGCCGCCAATATCGGTGCGCGCTTCAGCGTCCCGGGCATCGTGTGGATGGAGTTCCACGTCACCGACCGACCTTGACGAAGGCGGCAACCAGCCAACAGGCAGCCACCCGACCAACCCCGGCGTTACTAACATCGATGTTAGTAACCTCGATGTTAGTAACGCCGGGGCGCTGGCAGTCAGCGCCCGAATCCGGGCACCCCCTACCCCCCGAACACCACCACCAGCCGCCCATCCGAAGCGAACGACCAGTTCAGCCCGCCCCCGTACGCCGAGCACCGCGCCCCATTACTGCCCGACCAGAACTGGTTCGACGTGTCGGAGTCGCCGATGATCCGGTCGTTCGTGCCGGTCGCGCTGCGGCATGAGGTGTTCGTGCGGAAGACCGACGTGCCGCCGTCGAAGTTGAAGTTGCGTTCCGTGTTGTCGATGCTCACGTTGTCCGACACCGTCATCGTGCCCGGGTTGCTGTTCCAGGTGAAGCCGTGTTTGCCGTTGTTGTAGGCGATGCTCCGGCGGACCGTGTGGTTGACGGCGATGTCGTCGCCGCCGAGCTTGTAGCCGTTGCGGTCGCCGTTGCCGGCCTGGGAGCCGTCGGTGAGGGTGCCGTTCTCGTAGGCGAGGGAGTCCTCGACGGTCACCGGGCCGATGGGGCCCGTGTCGGTCTTGGTGTAGAGGTCCCAGCCGTCGTCGATGTTGTTGTGGGAGACGGCGTAGCGGAAGACGTTGCCCGCGCCTGTCGTCAGTTTCGCCGCGAAGCCGTCCGCGTCCTCGCCGTCCGAGTCGGCGTTGTCGTGGGACTCGGCGCTCACGATCAGGTTGTTGGCCGGCCAGTCGGCGGCCGGGGTGCTGGAGGCGATACGGCCGAGCTGGAGGCCCGTGTCGCGGTTGAAGCGGGTCACCGTGCGCTCGATGACGTTGTTGCTGCCGCCGACGTAGATGCCGTTGTCACCGGCCCGTTCGACGACCAGGCCCTTGATGTGCCAGTAGTTGGCGTTGAGTTGGAGGCCTCGGTTCGATGAACTCTCCGTCTGAGAAGAGAAGTTGAGGACCGGGGTCTCCCCGGGGTACGCGGACAGCGTCGTGCGGGCCGACGTCGTGCCGTTGTTGCCCGTCGGGATCGTGACCGTCGAGGCGTAGTTGTACGTGCCTCCGCGGACGTAGATCGTGCCGCCCGACGTGATACGGCTGATCGCCGAGGTGAGGGTCGTCGGGGCCGATGACGTGCCCGCCGCGCTGTCCATGCCCGACGGGGATACGTACAACGCCGACGCCGTGGGGGGTGTCGTGCCGTCGCCGTCCGGGACGTTCGCGTCGAGGTAGTCGATGTTGGGGAGGCCTGCTGCGGCTGTCGGGTTGAGGCGGATCGTGTTGCTGCCCGCCACCACCGGCACCGTCAGGGTCTTCGTCGTCCAACCCGTCCAGGTGCTCGTGCCCTCGAACGTCGCCGTCGTGACCGTCGCGCCGTTCACGATGACGCTCACCGCACGGGCCGTGGTCGTGCCGTTGGCGAAGCGGACGCCCAGTGTCGCCGTGCCCGATGCGGGTGCGGAAACGGTGAACTGGGCATACGCGCCTGCGGCGTTGGTGCCGTTGCAGAATCCGCTGCCGGAGTAGCCGGTCCAGTCGGAGTCGATCGTGCCGGTGCAGACCGACGGGGAAGTCTCGGCCTCGTAGCGGGTGGTCGCGGCCTGTGCCGGGGTGCCGGACAGGGCGACGAGGGTGCCTGCCAGCAGGCTGACGCACACCGTGACGGGTCTCAGATACCCCAGATTCCTCAAGTGGCTCAGGTGACTCATGGTTCTCCATCTCCAGGACGGTCGGATCGGTTGGATCAGCTTCCGGGCCGGATTGGAAAGCGCTTTCTCTCGGAAGTTAGAGCGGTAGTCCTGGGCGCGTCAATAGTCACGTACTTGATCGTTGTTCATATGGGTAGACGCCAGGAGAGGGGCGGTCCGTCCCGCCTGCCCGAACGCTTGGCCGTCCGCTTGGGCAAGCCACCACAACCCAAGCCGACCCCCGGCCGTCTCACATGGCGTCACCGAACTCTGAAAAGCCCCAAGTGCCCATGTGACCCCGGAGGTTACTCATGTCCTCATCCCCCACCGGCCGTCGGACCACCCGCGTCGCGTCGGCATCCGCATCGGCACTGGCCCTGACCCTCGCCCTCGGCGCCGGACTCGTGGCCGTCCCGCTCGCGCTGGCCGGTACGGCCGGTGCCGCGGCGCCGTCCGCGAAGGCCGAAACCGACTTCAGCGGCCGCGAGTTGACCTACACGGCCGCCGCCGGCCAGACCAACAAGCTGACCGTCGTCGAGGCCTACCCCGACGCCACGGACCACACGAACGTCACCTTCGCGATCGACGACGTCGTCCCGATCAGCGTCGGGCGCGGATGCGTCTACCCCAGCGCCGCCGACCACACGAAGGTCCTGTGCACGGTCATCACCGAGGAAAGCCAGAGCCCGTACCAGATCATGCGGGTGAACCTCGGCGACGGCAATGACGTGGTCGACTTCACCAACAAGAGCACCGAGGACTACCACACCACCGCGTTCGTCCTCGGCGCAGGCAAGGACAAGCTGACCGGCCGGGGCGAACTCGCCAACAACTTCGCGGACGGTGGGGCAGGCGACGACACCATCGTCGTGAGTAACTCGTTGCTCGTGGCCGGCGGTGCCGGCAACGACACCATCACCACCGCCGGTGACATCGCCCAGGGCGGCGCGGGCAACGACGTGATCCGCGGTGGCGCCGGGAACCAGGACCTGAGCGGCAACGACGGCAACGACACGATCTACGGCGGGACCGGCGGCGACCACATGTACGGCGGCGCGGGCAATGACGTCCTGTGGGGCAACAGCGGGGTCGACTACATGTGGGGGAACAACGGCAACGACAAGCTGTACGGCGGCCCCGGCAAGGACATCCTCTCGGGCGGCACCGGCCAGAACGTCGTACGTCAGGACTGACGGTTGACGGCAGCTGTCGGCGGACAGCAGCCAGAGGCCCCGGAGTTCCGTCTCCGGGGCCTCTCCGGTGTTCGGGCCGGTCGATCACCGCGTACGGGATCAAACGGGATCAAACCGCTGCCGCGGCCAGGCGGTGGAAGGCCTGAATGGTGTGAGGGTGGGCGATCTCGTCAAGGAGGTGTCGCCAGTCGGCGTCCGCCTCCGCGTTCATGCCCATGTTCACGTTCGTGTTCGTGTTCGTGTTCACGACGGTGACGGCGGGTGCGGCCGGGTGTGCCTGGTCCCAGGCCGTGAGCAGCGGGGTGAGGTCGGTCTCGGTAGGCATCCCTGGTTCCTTTCGCGGGGCTTCGGTTCGTTGGGTTCAACAATGCCGTTGCCCGGGCGGCCGGAACATGGAGCGACCCACCCGATCGGGGGTGTAGCTGGCTGCACCTCCGAGAGGACTGTTCTCCCCCTCGGAGGTACGGCGGCCACGCAGCCGGAATCGACTGCCTGACGTCGGTTACTTGACGTCGATCAGGTCGTGCGGCGGTACCGTCACCGTCCGTGCGCCCTCGGTGCCGCCGAGGATCACCTTGCGCAGGGCGACGTTGTTGTTGAGGTTGGTCTCCTGGAGGCGCTTCTCCGGGTTGGCGATGACCTGGATGTAGTACGTGCCGTTCGGGAGCCCGGTGATGTCGAAGGACTGGCCCGGACGGTACTGGGTGTACGTGTCGCCGGAGCCGACGTCCAGGACCTCACGTACCGAGAGGGAGTTCTTCTCGCCGCACGCCGTCGACAGGTCGGTGTTGAAGGGGTGCCAGTTGGCGTTCTTCACCGTGTAGTCGATCGCGTCGGTGTTGGCCAGGCAGAACGCTTCCTTGCCGCTGCGCACCTCCTTGGTCTGGTCGGCGCTCAGCAGGCGGTAGCTCGCGAAGTCCGTGAAGTGCCAGTGCTCGTGGCCGACCCGGGGGTCCCACTCCATGGTGCCGGTGGGCGTGTAGCCGACCTGCTTGCCGTTCGCGTCGTAGAAGTACTGGTAGGCGTCCATCAGGTCCTTGCCCCGCTGGCGGAAGCCGTCCACGACCAGGGGCGCGGGGCCCGCGTTCCAGACGTTCGCGCTGAACGCCAGGTAGTCCTTGCCCGCTACGTCACCGTCCTCGCCGTCCGTGATGGCGATGTCCCACGCCGGCAGTGAACGCAGGTCCGGCTTGGGCACGTTGGCCGGTACGCCCGCCCTGCCCGTGGGCCGCTTGGCGGCGGCCTTCAGCGCGGGCGCGACCCGCGAACCGTCGGTGTGGCCCGGACCGTCGCCCAGGTGGTGCGCCTTGCCCCGGTCGACAAGTGCGTTGGGGAAGGCGGGAATTGTGGGCGCGTCGGCGCCGCGCGGGCCGTAGTGGTGCGACGACGCGAGCGGGGCGGAGGGCGCCGAGTGCTGGGCCCCGGCGGACCCATGACCGCCATGGCCCCCTCCGTGGTGGGCCGAGGACCGCGCGGTCAGACCCACTCCGCCGCCTCCGCCCTCACCGCCGTCGTCCTCGCTCGGCGGCAGTACCGTCACCTTGATGGCCGCCTGGTCATTGGGCATGCCGAACAGGTCGCGGTACGCCTTCCCGATCGACACCTTCGCCGTGTACTCCCCCACCGGCAGATCCAGCGGTTTGTCGTAGTCGATCGAGGTGGCGTTGGCGGCCCAGCCCTTCTCCACGCCCCACACGCTGCCCAGCGTGAACGGGTTGCTGGAGCAGCTCTCCGGGAAGTGCGAGGTCGCCGGGGCGTCCGGGCGGATGCGTCCGGAGGCGTTGTTCGGGCAGAACGTGCCCTTGTTCTTCGCGACCTCCTCCCCGGCCGCGTTCCTGAACGACACCTCCAGGAAGCCGGGCAGGCCCGCGAAGTCCTTCACCATGCCGGGGGGCAGCCGCTTCGCCTGCACCTTCCCGCCCTTGCGGGTGATCTGCTCGGCGACGACCGGGTCCTTGTACGACTTCCGGGTCACCTTGAACTCCAGCGGTACGTCGTCCACCGTGACGTATGTGCCGAGGTCGAGGTAGACGCCGGGTTCCCCCTCCCAGCGCTGGGCCGTCACGGAGTCCGTCGCGGCCACGAGTCTGAGCTTCGGTTTGGTGGGCGCGGCGCTCGCAGCGGCCCCGGCCCCGGGCGCCGCTCCGGCCACCGACACGACGACGGCCAGCGCGGCCCCCGCCGCGAGCGCCGAGTGCTTCATCCGCTTACTGGAACTGGTACTTGCGCTGGTGCTGGTACTGCTGTCCTGCTGAGTGGTCATCGGTTCCTCGTCTGCCAGGTCTGCCGGTGCCATGGTCAAGTGGCACCGGGCTGGACACAGCCCACGACCGGCCGACGTACGTACGGACGCACCCCACGCGCCCAGGCCATGTCTGTGAGCAACCTGTGAGACAGAAGAAGCGCTGCCCAGGTTGCCTGACGAGGAGAACTTCAGCCGAACGCGGCTCGGCTCCCCGACCGCCGGGTCAGCAGGGCCCGGGGTCAGGAACCGGGGTCTCCTCAACAGGCGCGGGATCCACGGGAGTTGGAGTGACCGGGTCCGGGACCGGAACCTCCGGCGTCACGGGGCTCTCCGGAGCCTCGGGGGTCTCCGGAGCCTCGGGGGTCTCGGTGACCGGCGGCTCCGGTGTCTCCACGACCGGGGGCTCCTCCACGGGCGTCTCCACCACCGGGGGCTCCTCCACTGGCGTCTCCACCACCGGGGTTTCCGGTGCCTCCGGCGTCTCCACCACCGGCGTCTCCGGAGGCACGTACACCGGAACGTCCGGAGTCTCAGGAGTCACAGGCCCCTCAGGCGCCCCGGGCTCCTCGCTCACCGGCGGCGTCGGCTCCTCGACCGGGGGTTCCGGCACCGAAGGCTCGGGCTCAGGCCCGGGTTCCACGACAGGCGGATCCGGCACAGGCTCGACCGGCACACTGGGCTCACTCGGAGTACTGGGAGCACTGGGCTCACTCGGAGTCGTGGGAGCACTGGGCGTATCAACACCCGTACCGCTGCCCCGAGTCACCGTCGTGACCACCGAAGCGACCGGTATCCGTACCCGTACCGCCTCAGCCGCCCTCTCCGGGGCGGGCACATCCACCGGAGCAGCCCTCAACGGCAAGGGCACCGTCGCCGGTACCTCCGCCACCGGTGCCAAGGGCTTGTCCGCCAGTGGGACGCGGGACCGTTCCTGCAGCTGGACCTGCGGAGAGGTCAGCGCGAGGGTGACCACGACGGCCGCTGCCGCCGCCCCCGCGCTCACCGCGATCGCCTTGGGCACCTTCGAACCGCCGGCCACGGCATGACGTACCGCGTGCAGCACCCCACCACCCTGGCCGGCCACGGCACCCAGCGCGGTCGACGCACCGACAGAGCCCGCCGCGAACGACAGCAGGTACTTCCCCGTACCGCCCACCACGAGCACCAGCAGGGCCGGGCCGACGAGCGCGGGCAGCCGGTCGTTCGTGCGCATCAGCAAAGCGAGCCGGTGGCGGCAGTCGTCGCAGGTATCCGCGTGGGCGAGCAGCTGGTCGGACTGGCGGCGGGTCGCGGTGCCGCGTACGTACGCGGGCATGCGGACCCAGTACGGCTCGCAGGCCGTGCTGTCGGGGACGCCGGGCTGCTCGCGCAGGAAGGCCTGGCGCATGCCCTCGCGGGCGCGGTGGAGGAGTACCGCGGTGGCGCCCTCCTTGATGCCGGTGCCGATCTGGGGGCCGATCGCCGCCAGGGGCTGGCCCTCCGCCTCCGCGAGCCACAGCGCCTTGACCCAGCGGTCGGGGAGTTGGCTCAGCACCCGTACCAACAGGTCGACCGAGGAGACCTGTTCGGCGGGGTCGTCCACGTGCCGGCTCTGGGCGACGACCCGTTCCGACCGCTCCTGCCCGTCCTGCGGATCCTGCGGGGTCTCGCGCGCCGAGTTGCTGCCCACGGTGGCCGCCAGGTGCCGGACCGTCGTCATCAGGTACGCGGGCACGTTGTCGATCTCGTGCCCGGCGGACAGGCGTCGCCACACACGGAAGTGCGCCTCGGCGACCAGGTCCTCCGCGGCCCAGCTGCTCTTCGTGAGCGAACGTGCATACGCAACGAGACGCGGCTGCTGTTCCTCGTAGATACGGGCGTAGGCAGCGGTGTCAGTGGCGGCGGCCGTAGCCGTGTCGTCAATCATGGGCAGGAACGCTCCAGTTACCTGCGGATGGGGTGGTCGGGATGAGTTTGTAAGGCTAGATGACAAAAATCTCAAGTAATTACAGGAAGTGACACACGTCACATGCAGTGACTCCCGTAACGGCGTAATACGGGGGCTCTCCCCGGAGTCGAGGAGGCATGTACAGAACCCTGGAGCACTCCGCCCGCGCCCGTCTGATCACTCCTGGCTACCAGGAGCTTCCGCTCACCGTCACCCTGCGCTACGACTCCGCCGACCCGCTCGCCGTCCACATCGACTTCCCCGTCGATGTCTCGGTCGACGGGGAAGCGGTGACCTGGACCTTCTCCCGGTCCCTCCTGGGGGAGGGGCTGGAGAACCCGGCCGGGATAGGCGAGGTCCATCTGTGGCCGTGCGGACCGACGCGCACGGTCGTGGAACTCCACTCGCCGTACGGGCTGGCCGTGGTCCGGTTCCGTACGGCACAGCTCCAGCGCTTCCTCAACCGCTCGTACGGCGTTGTCGCACCGGGCATGGAGGACCTGGCGTCGGAGGTCGAGCGCGGGCTCGCCCTGCTGCTCGGCGGGGTCTGAACCCCGCACGCCCCCACCTCGACCCACCTCGACCCGGCTCAGCCCGCACACAGCCTGCCCACAGCCCGCTCAGGAATGCTCGGCACATGTCTGGCACGACTGACACCCCCAAGGCCGTGGCCCCCGAAGGCGCCGTACGTGTGCTGATCGTCGACGACGAGCCGGAGCTGACCGAGTTGCTGTCCGTGGCCGTGACCGGAGCGGGCTGGCAGCCGTTTCTCGCGGCGGACGGGCACAGTGCGCTGCGGATCGCGCGCGGCTGCGCCCCGCATGCCGTCGTGCTGGACGGGATGCTGCCCGACGTGGACGGGCTCCAGGTGCTGCGCAGACTGCGGCAGGAGCACGCCGGACTGCCCGTGCTCATGCTCACCGCCCGGGACGCCCTCGAACACCGCATCGACGGTCTGACGGCGGGCGCGGACGACTACGTCACCAAGCCCTTCTCCCTCGAAGAGGTCATGCTGCGGCTGCGCGGACTGCTGCGCCGGTCCGGCGCGGAGGAGGCGGCCGAGGACGAGTCCGTACGGGTGCTCGGCGATCTCGTACTGAGCGAGAAGACGCGTGAGGTGCAGCGCGGCGGGGTCGACATACCCCTCACCGCCAAGGAGTTCGACCTGCTCCGCTTCCTGATGGAGCACCCGCGTCAGGTGCTCAGCAAGGCACAGCTCCTCGACCACGTCTGGAACAGTTCCTTCGACGGCGAGGGCAATCTCGTCGAGGTCTACATCTACAGTCTGCGCGCGAAGCTCGACAAAGGCCGGGCGCCGATGATCCACACCGTGCGCGGGGCCGGGTACACCATCAGGGCTCCGGAGAACGGCAGTTGATACGTCTCCGAGCACGGCGGTCGCTGCGAACCGGCCTTGTGCTGTTCATCTCGGGCACCCTCGTGGTCGTCTGCACGGTCATGGCGCTCGCCACGGTCCTCGTCCAACGCGCCTATCTGCTGGGCGACTTGGACCAGCGCGTCACCGACGCGGCCAATCGCAGCCAGGGCGGACTACAGCGCCGGACGGGCGGCGCGACCGACCTGGGCTTCCTCAACGAGCGCGGCCAGCCCGCCGGTACGCTCGCCGCCCGTTTCGCCGCCGGGGACACAGCTGGCGGGGAGACCGACCCGGAAGTCATCGCAGCCGAGGTCGTCACCGCCGACGGTCTCCAGCGCACCCTCACCGCCGCCCAGCGAGCCGCCCTCGACGGCATCTCGCCGGACGGCTCCCTGCACACCCGTACGATCCCGGGCCTCGGCACCTACCGCGTCACGGCCATCGGCGGCGACGGGGTGCCCGTACTCGCCGGGCTGCCGATGGGCGACGTACAGGACATGATCAACCGGCTGGTGGTGGTCGAGGGGGCCATCGCCGTCGTCAGTCTCGGGGTGGCGGGGTGTGTCTCGGCGGTGGTCATACGGCGCCGGCTGCGGCCCCTGGACCGGGTCGCCGCCACCGCGGTCGAGGTCTCGCGGGTGCCGCTGGACCGGGGCGAGGTGGCCGCGCTGACCCGGGTGCCGGCGTACGACACCGACCCAGGGACCGAGCCCGGGCAGGTCGGCGCCGCCCTCAACCGCATGATCGACCACGTCGAGTCCTCGCTCGCGGAACGGCAGCGCGGCGAGGTGCGGATGCGGCGCTTCCTGGCCGACGCCAGCCATGAACTCCGTACGCCGCTCGCGTCGATCGCCGGGTACGCCGAGCTGATGAGCGGTGACGAGGAGGTGCAGGGTCTTGAGCCGGACCTGGCGTGGCGGCGGGTGTCGGCGCAGTCGGCGCGGATGACCGGGCTGGTGGAGGATCTGCTGCTGCTCGCCCGGCTCGACGAGGGGCGGCCGTTGCGGTCGGCGCCCGTGAACCTCGCGACGCTGGTCGCCGAGGCGGTGTGGGACGCGCGGGCGGCGGGCGCCGACCACGACTGGCAGCTGGCGCTGCGGCTCGACGGCCCGGCGACACCCGCGACGGTCGTGGGCGACGCGGGGCGGCTCCACCAGGTGGTGGCCAACCTGCTGGCCAACGCACGGGTGCACACGCCCGCCGGCACGAAGGTCACGGTCGTCGTGGAGGCCACCGGCACCGAGCGGGTGATCCGGGTGCGCGACGACGGCCCCGGCATCCCGCCCGCCCTCCTCCCGACGGTCTTCGAACGCTTCACCCGAGCCGACGCGTCCCGCTCCCGCGGCGGCCACGACCGTGACGGCGGCTCGGGCCTCGGGCTGGCCATCGCGACGGCGATCACGCGGGCGCACGGCGGCCGGATCGACGTACACAGCGAACCGGGCCGTACGGAGTTCACGGTGACGCTGCCGGCCGAGGGCAACGCCTGAGGCCTCCTCCCCTCAGCTTGCGCAAACGCTAAGGGTGTCCACAGAGAGCCAGTTCAGAGCCGGTGTGTACGACGTCCAACGCGCCCTTTCCGGCTCCCGGGCGGGGTCCGTTTCAGCCCTGCCTCAGTTGGCTGGACCAGGGTTGTCGACGTGCGGCCGGCCGGTCATCGGGGACGCGGCCACGACGAAGGGAACCAGTGCGATGACCGAGCACGAGACCGGGCAGCCAGGGGAGTCGGCAGCACCGGAACCCGCACGTCACGCACTCGCGGACCGGCGCAACTTCATGCGCAGGGTGTTCTTCGCCAGCGGTGCCACGGCCGTGGTGACGATGGGCGGCGCCGGCGCCTGGACCGCCCTCGCGGACGAGACGACGGGCACGGCGACGGCGGACGCCTCGGCGTCTCCCAGTGGGGCGCCGAGCGGGGGCCCGGGCGACGGTACCGGCGGCGGCCCCGGCAACATGACGATCACCGAGGACTTCTTCGGCCTGACCACAGACGGCAAACGAGTGGACGACCTGTTCACGATCCACTCGACCAAGGTCGCCACCGCCCCGGTCATCACCGCCGCGAACGCCTTCCTGGCCGGGCTCACGGACACCCAGAAGACGTCGACGCAGTTCACGGTCCACTCCACGGAGTGGCGACTGTGGAGCAACATCGACTCGTACGAACGCCAGGGCGTCTCGCTGGCTGACCTGACGGATACTCAAAAAGCCCTAGGCACCGCCCTGTTGAAGGCGGCCCTGAGCGCGGACGGCCTGGAGACCACGGAGAGGATCCGCAGGATCAACCAGGCGGCGGGCGAGGCGATCAACAACACGACGGCCTTCAACGAGGACGCCTACTACTGGACGGTGATGGGCACCCCGTCGGCGACCGAGCCCTGGGGCTTCCAGTTCGACGGCCACCACCTGGTCGTCAACTACTTCGTCCTCGGCGACCAGGTCGTCATGAGCCCCTGCTTCTGGGGCTCGGAACCGACGTCCATGGAGATCGACGGCGAGACGGTGTCGGTCTGTCAGGAGGAGGTCACGGCAAGCCTGGCCTTCATCAACTCCCTTACTCCGGCACAGCAGTCGACCGCGATCGAGTCGACGACGAAGTCGAACGAGTCGATGAAGGCGGGCGCGTTCGCCGACAACACGGTCCAGGAGTACGCAGGCCTGCGCGGCAACACCCTGACCACCGCCCAGCGGAAGAAGCTGCTCGGCATAGTCGAGGCCTTCGTCGGCCGTGCGAAGGCCGACGCGGCGAAGGTGACGATGTCCGAGGTGAGCAGGCACCTCTCCGACACCTACGTCACCTGGGCGGGCGGCACCGCCGACGACGCCGCCTTCTACGTCCGCGTCCACAGCCCCGTCATCTGGGTCGAGGTCGACTGCCAGGGCCCGGGCCCACTGGCGGGCGCGTACGGGGCCACGCAGGGGAGCGGGGCGACACAGAAGCACGTCCACTCGATCATCCGCACCCCGAACGGCAACGACTACGGAAAGGAGCTCCTCAGGCAGCACTACCTGACGTCACCTCACCACCACTGAGGTTTCTCTGTCACAAGGTTTCTCTGTCATAGCGGGAGCCGCACCCACGAGTCAGGGGTGCGGCTCCCGTGCGTTCAACGGCGGGTCCCGGCGCCTTCTGGCCGGGGGCAGGGACCGGAGCAAAAGGTGTAGCGGGCTACACCCCAGGTTCGGGAGAGCACTCCCTCGTGGTGGGGAGCCGTTCCCGGGATCGTTGATCTCGGAAGCAAACGGCTCCCCATCAGGCCCTTTCTGGGCCCCACCTGGAAGGAAACCCCATGAAGTCCCTGCTCGCCTCCAAGCCGGTCCTCTGGTTCCTGTTCCTGTTCAACCTCGTCGTCGCGGCCGTCGCGCCGTTCGTCGTCGACGGTTCGCAGGGCGTCATGACCGGTGTCGGCATGGGGGTCGTCTCGCTCGGAGCGGGCGTCAGCCTCTTCAAGAGCCGCGGGCAGCAGCAGGGACAGCAGGGGCGTGGGTCGCACCGTCAGCGGATCTGACCCCTTCCGAGCCCAGACGCTTCCCCGAAGAGGCATCCCCTCTGCCCGTTCCGCAGATCTTGGAGACCCCTGCCCGTGGCTACCTTCCTCTACAAGCTCGGCCGGCTGGCCTTCCGCCGACGGTGGTCCTTCCTCCTCCTATGGGTGGCCGTACTGGCCGCCGTCGGCTTCGGCGCCGCGTCGGCGCCCGCCGCCCCCGACGATCAGAACACCATGCCTGGGATCGAGTCCCAGAAGGCGTTCGACCTCATGGAACAGCGCTTCCCGGGGGCCGCCGCCGACGGCGCGAACGCCCGGATCGTGTTCATCGCGCCGAACGGTGAGAAGGTCACCGCCACCGAGAACCGCGCGGTGATCCAGAAGCTCGTGACGGACGCGGGCAAGGGTGCCCAAGTCGCCTCCGCCGTAAGCCCGTTCCAGGCAGAAGCCGTCAGCAAGGACGCGACCACCGCGTACGCCACCGTCACCTTCAAGGCGAAGGCCGACGACCTCACCGACGCGAGCAAGACCTCCCTCGAACACGCCATCGACACGGCCCGGGCCTCCGGGATGACCGTCGAGGTCGGCGGGGACGCGCTCGCGACCCAGCCGTCGGCGGGCGGCGCGGCCGAGGCGATCGGTATCGCCATCGCGGCCCTCGTCCTGCTCGTCACCTTCGGCTCGATGGCCGCCGCCGGACTCCCCCTCCTCACCGCCATCCTCGGCGTCGGCATCAGCATGGCCGGGATCATGGCCGTGGCCAGCACCTTCGGTCTGTCGGAGACGACCGGCACCCTCGCCACCATGCTGGGCCTGGCCTGCGGTATCGACTACGCCCTGTTCATCGTCTCCCGCTACCGGGAGGAGCGGAGCAAGGGCCACGCACCTCAGGAAGCCGCCGCCCTCGCCACCGGCACCGCCGGTTCGGCGGTCGTCTTCGCCGGCCTGACCGTCGTCATCGCCCTCGCCGGACTGTCCGTCGTCGGCATCCCGATGCTGACGAAGATGGGCCTCGCGGCAGCCGGCGCGGTCGTCGTCGGTGTGCTGATCGCCCTCACCCTCGTCCCGGCCGTCCTCGGCTTCTGGCCGAACGCCGTCCTGTCCCGCCGGACCCGCAAGCGCGGCCACGCCAAGGAGGACACCCGCAACAACGGCGGCAGCCGCTGGGCCCGTTTCGTCCTGCGCCGCCCGGTCCCCGTACTCATCGCCGCCGTCGCCGGTCTCGGCACCCTCGCGATACCCGTGATGGACCTCCAGCTGGGCATGCCCGGCGACGAGGCCAAGCCCACCTCCACCACCGAACGCCGTGCCTACGACGCCCTAGCCGACGGTTTCGGCCCCGGCTTCAACGGTCCGCTGATGATGGTCGTGGACGCCAAGGGGGCGAGCGACCCGAAGGCCGCCGTCGCCACGATCGAGAAGAAGATCGCCGCCACGGACGGCGTGGTCTCCGTCTCCCCCGCCCGCTTCAACAGCACCGGTGACACGGCGATCTTCACCGCAGTGCCTGCCACCTCGCCCACCGACAAGAAGACCCAGGACCTCGTCAAGACGATCAGGTCCGAACGCCCGGCCACGGAAGGGGCCACCGGCGCCGAGTTCGAGGTCACCGGCACCACCGCCCTCAACATCGACGTCGCCGAGAAGACCCAGTCCGCCCTGATCCCGTACCTGATCGTGGTCGTGGGTCTGGCGATCCTGCTCCTGCTCCTGGTCTTCCGCTCGATCCTGGTCCCGCTGAAGGCGGCCCTCGGCTTCCTCCTCTCGGTGATGGCCGCGCTCGGTTCCGTCATCGCGGTCTTCCAGTGGGGCTGGGGCGCCTCGCTCCTCGGCGTCGAGACGACCGGCCCGATCATGAGCATGATGCCGATCTTCCTGGTGGGCATCGTCTTCGGACTGGCCATGGACTACGAGGTGTTCCTGGTCGCCCGGATGCGGGAGGCGTACGTCCACGGGGACGAGCCCAAGCAGGCGATCGAGACCGGGTTCCGGTACAGCGCCCGGGTCGTCGTCGCCGCCGCGCTGATCATGATGGCCGTCTTCTCCGGGTTCATCGGAGCCGGCGAGTCGATGATCAAGATGATCGGCTTCGGGCTCGCCATCGCGGTCCTCTTCGACGCCTTCATCGTCCGCATGGCCCTGGTCCCCGCCGTACTGGCCCTGCTCGGCAAGGCCGCCTGGTGGATGCCCCGTTGGCTCGACCGGATCCTCCCCAAGGTCGACGTGGAGGGCGAGGCGCTCACCCACCACGCCACCCCGGCGACGGCCACGGCACCCACGCCGGTGCCGCCGCCCGGTCCGACCCCGGTGCTCGTACCCGACCGGAACTGACCCCCGTACCGGGGCCGCCGCAGTAGCCGGCGGCGGCCCCAGCGCCCGACCCGTGGGGACGGGGAACGGCGCGCACGTCCCGGGGCGGCGGAGGACAACTCCCCCCGTCCGCCGCCGCCCCGCGGACACCCCGACCAGAAACGACCTCCAGAACCTCCAGAGGCACAACACCGCCTGTGTCACCGCGCATCGGCCCGCAGCCGCAGTCCACGGCCCGCCGGCAACCGACAAGAACAGCACCGCAACGGCCCGGACCACTGAGACGGAAGCAGGACGGCACCCCGATGAAGACCCCCACGATGGCAGGCCTCGCCACTCTGGCGGCAGGCGGCGTGTTCCTCGCCGCGGTGACCCTCGGCAACGACGACGACCACGACAAGACCCCGGTGGCGGTGACCCACCAGAAGACCCCGGCGACCAACTCCCCCACGATTTCCACGACTTCACCGACTTCACCCGTCAACGGCCCGTACGTCGCCCTCGGCGACTCCTACACCTCCGGCCCGAACATCCCCTCCCAGGCCACCAGCACCCCCGCGGGCTGCGACCGTTCCGACCGCAACTACCCCTCCCTGGTGGCCGAGCAACTGGCCCTGGACCCGGCCGACTTCCGCGACGTGAGCTGCACCGGCGCCACCATCGCGGACCTCACCTCCGCCCAGTCCACCGACAACGGCGTCAACCGCGCCCAGCTCTCCGCCCTGTCGGACGAGACCCGCCTGGTCACGATCGGCATCGGCGGCAACGACATCGGCTTCAGCTCGCTGATCAAGCAGTGCGTGAAGTCGGGCATCCTCTACTACGCGATGGGCAGCGGCAAGTACACGGGGGTCGCCGCACCCTGCCGCGAGGAGTACGTCTCCGGTGGCACCGACGAGATACAGCAGCGGATCGACACGGCGGGCGACCGCCTCGCCACCGCCCTGGCCAGGATCAAGGACCGGGCCCCGCAGGCCGAGGTGTACGTCGTCGGCTACCCGGCGATCCTGCCGCCGACGGCGGCCGACTGCGGTCGCGAACTGGGCCTCGCCCCCGCCGACGTGCCCTTCCTCCACAAGGAGGCGCAGTCCCTCAACACCACCCTGCGCGAACGGGCGGCGGCGGCCGGTGCGGTGTACGTCGACACGTACAAGCCCTCCGTCGGCCGCGACGCCTGCTCGGACCGTACGACCCGCTGGATCGAACCGATGATCCCGCTCGCCCCGGCGGCCCCGGTCCACCCCAACGCCCGAGGCGAACGCGGGATGGCGGACGCCGTACTCGACGCCGTCGACGCCCCCAAGTAAGCCCACAGCCCACGGAGCCCCCCATGAGGGACAACATGACCGACAACAACAGCACCGGCGAACTCCACGGCCGCAGGGTCGTCGTCACCGCCGCCGGTTCCGGCCTCGGCCGGGCCACGGCACTGGAGTTCGCCGAGGAAGGCGCCCACGTCCTGGTCACCGACCGCGACCGGGACGCCGTACGCCAGGTCGTGAAGACCATCGAGTACGGCGGCGGAACCGCCCTCGCGATCGTCGGCGACCTCGGTGACCGGCGGGTCGCGGACCAGGTCGTCGCCACCGCGCTGGAGGCCTTCGGCGGCATCGACGTCCTGGTGAACGACTCCGGGGGCATGGACCCCCTCACCATGGCCGCCCTGCCGCACCTGCTCGCGGACGGCGGCGGCTCGGTCGTCTTCGCCACCGCCGAGGCCCGCGCCGTGTCCCGGCACAGGATCGCCGAGCTGGTCGAGAAGCTCGCCGCCATGTACCGCGACCAGGGCATACGGGCCAACGCGATCACCACCGGGCCCACCGCCGAAGGCACCGAGCCCGAGGAACAGGCAGCCGCGATCGTCTTCCTGGCCTCGGACGCCGCCCGCGACATCAACGGCACGGTCCTGCCGGTCGGCAGCGCCCGGACGGCGATCTGACCCCCGCCCCGCCGTCGGCCGGGGCCGGGCCCGGGGAAGACACCTCCCCCGGGCCCACGCCCGCCCATGACCCACATCCCCACAGGACGTCCACGAACTACTACTTGCGCCGTATTGCTTGACTTAAGCAAGAACTTTAGTGTGAGGGGGTAGCTCTACGTCCCCCACGGAGGCCCGACCATGTCCCACGCAATCCCCCGCCCCGCCGACGTCGGAAGGTCCGCACCGGCGCGGCCCAATGCCGTCGTAGCGGTGCTGGCCTTCGGCGGCATCGTGGTCGCACTGATGCAGACGCTGGTGATCCCGATCGTCCCCGAGCTGCCGAAGCTCCTGGACGCCCCGTCCTCGGACACCGCCTGGGCGGTCACCGCGACCCTGCTGGCCGCCGCCGTCGCCACGCCGATGATGGGCCGGCTCGGAGACATGTACGGCAAGCGCCGCATGCTCCTGGTCAGCCTCGTCCTGCTGGTCGCCGGTTCCGTCACGGCCGCCCTCAGCGACTCCCTGGTCCCGATGATCGCCGGACGGGCCCTCCAGGGTCTGGCCTCCGGTGTCATCCCGCTCGGCATCAGCATCATGCGCGACGAACTGCCCGCCGAGCGGCTCGGCTCCGCGACCGCGATGATGAGCGCCTCGCTCGGGGTCGGCGGCGCCCTCGGTCTGCCCGCCGCCGCGCTCATCGCCGACAACTTCGACTGGCACATGCTGTTCTGGAGTTCGGCCGCCATGGGCGTCGTCGCCCTCGTGCTGGTCCTCGCCTTCGTGCCTGAGTCCCGGGTCCGCACCGGCGGGCGCTTCGACCTGATCGGCGCCGCCGGTCTCGCGGCCGGACTGATCTCCCTGCTCCTCGCCATCTCCAAGGGCGCCGACTGGGGCTGGGGCAGCGGCACGACCCTCGGCCTCTTCGCCGCATCCGTCGTCGTCCTGCTGGCCTGGGGCTACTTCGAACTGCGCACGAGCCAACCGCTGGTAGACCTGCGCACCACCGCCCGCCGCCAGGTCCTGTTCACCAACCTCGCCTCGATCGCCCTCGGCTTCGCCATGTTCGCGATGTCCCTCGCCCTTCCGCAGCTCCTGCAGTTGCCTGAGGCGACCGGCTACGGTCTCGGTCAGTCACTGCTCGCGGCCGGCCTGGTCATGGCACCCTCCGGCCTGGTGATGATGGCCACGGCCCCGGTCTCCGCCGCCGTCTCCAAGGCCAAGGGCCCCAAGGTGACGCTGATGATCGGCGCCCTGATCGTGGCCTCCGGCTACGGCCTGAACATCGTGCTGATGACCGAGCTGTGGCACTTCATCGTGGTCTCGTGCGTCATCGGCGCCGGCATCGGCTTCACCTACGGCGCGATGCCCTCCCTCATCATGGGCGCCGTGCCCGCGTCCGAGACGGGCTCCGCCAACAGCCTCAACACCCTGATGCGGTCCATCGGTACGTCGTCCGCCAGCGCGGTCGCCGGTGTCGTCCTCGCCCAGATGACGACCGACTTCGGCGGCACCGCGCTCCCGTCGGAGAACGGCTTCAAGACGGTCCTGGCCATCGGCGCCGGCGCCGCCCTGGTCGCCTTCGCCATCGCCTCCTTCATCCCGGGCCGCCGCGCGGCGACGGAAGGAACGGCCCCCGAGCCGCCCACCACCGAGCAGAAGACCCTGACCCCGGCACCGGCAACACCCGCCCTCACCGGTACGGACACCCCGCCCGCCGCCGAGTCCGCCGAGTCCGCCGAGGGCATCCCGGTGCGCGGCCGGGTCCGCGGCGCGGAGAGCGCACCGGTACCGGGCGCCGCCGTCACCCTCATCTCCCTCGAAGGACGCCAGCTGAGCCGCTCGGTCACCCAGTCCGAGGGCACCTACGCCGTCCAGGCGCCCACCCCGGGCTCGTACGTCCTGATCGCCTCCGCCGACGGCTACCAGCCCCAGGCCTCGACGGTCACCGTGACCGAGCAGCCGGTGTCGTACGACGTGCTGCTGAGCGGCACGAGCGGGCTGGTCGGCGTGGTCCGCTCCGCCGACAGCGGTACGCCGGTCTCCGGGGCGGTGGTGATCGTGACCGACGTGCGGGGCGACGTACTGGCCGGTGGACAGACCGACGTACTGGGCGAGTTCACGATCAGCGACCTGGTCCCCGGCCCGGTCACCCTCGCCGTCAACTCGGCCAAGCACCGCCCGCTGGCCCTGCCCGTCGAGATCGGCGGCGCCGGGAACACGCGCGTCGAGGTCGAGCTGAAGCCGGGCGCGAACGTCCGGGGCACGGTACGAGGTGCCGGGCTCCCCCTGACGGACGCGAGCGTCACGCTGATGGACGCGGCCGGCAACGTCGTCGCCACGACGACCACGGGCCTGGACGGGGCGTACGCCTTCTCCGACCTGGACACCGGCGACTACACGGTCATCGCGACGGGCTACCCGCCGAAGGCCAGGCCGGTGACGGTCTCCGGCGCCGGAATCGACGACCACGACGTCGAACTGGCCCACCAGGGGGACTAGGGAGACCAGTTGACCCCGGTTCACGCGCGGGCGCTCAGAGCGGAGGCGGTGCGCGCGTGGACCGGTCGGGCCAGGGCCCCCGGTGGGCGGCGAGGGACGGCAGGGGACGGCCGTACACCCCGCCGCCGGGGATCCCGCCCAGGGGTGCACCTCCGTCATCACAATCCACCCCGCGGAGGTGCACCCCACAGACGCACAGCGGCAGACGGAAGAGAGAACGACGATGGCACTGAGCGCATCGATCCGTACCCGGGACGGCTGGGCCGTGCCCCACGCGGTGATCACGGTGACGGACATGACCGGTACGCAGATCCTGCGCGCCGAGGCCGACACCGAGGGCGCCGTACGCGACGGCACCCCGCTGACGCCCGGCCCGTACACGGCGATCGTCACGGCCGTCGGCTACTCCCCCGTCGCCTCGACGGCGCTGGTCACGGCGGGTGGAGTCGTACGGCTGGGCCGGATCACCCTGAACCGCCAGGCGGACACGGAGCTGCCGCCGCCGGGCCCGTGGACCGTCGACCCGGTCCACTCGTCGGTGGAGGCGGTGGCGCAACACCTCGGCCTGTCGAGCGTACGGGGCCGCTTCGGCGCGTTCTGGGCGCACATCGACATCGCCCAGGATCCCGGCAAGTCCCGGGTGGAGGCGGTGATCCGCGCGGCCTCGATCGACACGGGCAACGCCCTGCGCGACGACCACCTCCGCTCCCCGGACTTCCTGGACGCGGCCAGGCACCCGGACATCACGTTCACCTCGACGGGGCTCACCCCGGCGGGCGGCGACCGCTGGACTGTCCACGGCGACCTGGCACTGGCCGGCGTCGTACGGCCGGTCGACCTGGACCTGGCCTACCTGGGCACGGGTCCGGACCCGTGGGGCGGCGTACGGGTGGCGTTCCGCGCGACGACCGAACTGCGGCGCGACGACTTCGCGATGAACTACAACCAGGTGGTGCGGGCGGGGATCGCGGCGGTGGGGGCGACGCTGAAGGTGGAGCTGGACGTACAGGCGGTGCAGGGGGAGAAGCTCCCCTGACAGCCGAATGGCGGCGGGCAGCGGAGCGAGCCGCCACACGGGCAGAAAGCGCAGGTCAGAGGCGCGCCGCAGTGCGCAGCGAAGGTCACTGAGAGCCAGCGAGCGGTTGCGGCCGGTGGCCGGTGTTCGCACGGTGGGCCCAAAGAGAGCAGCTCTCGAAAGGACTGCGCATGCGCGCCCTCGTTTCCCGTTCCGGCCCCCGCTCCCGCGGGCTCCTCCTCCCGTCGTCCGTCGTCTGTGCCGCGCTGATATTCGGCCCGGTCGGCGCGGCAGTCGCCGTCACCGACGCGAGCCGCGACGCCTACGCCTCCATCGGCGCCGACACGACGTCCTCCACATACGCGGACCGGGTCCTGCAGCGGCTCGGCGCCCTGGAGCGCGCCGACCGCAGCAACGTCCTCACCCCGGTACTGACCGTCCTGACCGACCTGACCGAGCAGACGGGCACCGGCCGTATGACCGCGCCCCAGGCGGCCGGTTTCGCGACGGCGGTGGAAACGGCGAAGGCCTCGCTGAAGCAGCGCCTGGCGGACCGGATCGGCACGTCGAACAGGGCCGCGACCGTCCGCGCCGCCGCCCTGGCCGACCCGATCTCGGACCTCCTGGACCAGCTCTCGGCCACCCTCGGCGGCCTCCTCGACACGGTGACCGGCCTGGTCGGCGGCCTGCTGGACACGGTCACGGGCCTGCTGGGCAGCCTCCTCGACACCCTGGGCGGCCTCCTCGGAGGCCTGCTGGGCGGCCTCCCGCCGCTGCCGGTGGAACTGCCCCCGCTCGAACTCCCGCCGCTGGAGCTGCCGCCGGCGGCAGCTGTGCCGGCGCTGCCCGCACTGCCCGCGCTGCCGGCTCTGCCCGCGCTGCCGGCAGCGGGGGCCGCCACGGACACGGTCCGCTGACGACCCCGTAGCCCTACGCCCCGTCCCGCCCTGCCTGATCCGAGGCAGGGCGGGACGGGTCGGGGCGGGTCAGGGCGGGTCGGACCGGGTCCGGATGTGGTTCGCTGCGGGGATGACTCAGGACCTGGAGACCCTCGCGTTCGCATCCGCCGAGGCATTCGAGGCATGGCTCGGCGAGAACCACGCGACCTCGCCCGGCATCTGGCTCAAGCTCCGCAAGAAGACCTCAGGAGCCAGCGGAACCGGCACGCTGGACTACCCCCAGGCGCTCGACGTGGCCCTCTGCCACGGCTGGATCGACGGCCAGAAGGCAGGCCTCGACGACCAGTGGTGGCTCCAGCGCTTCACCCCGCGCAGGCCGCGCAGCAAGTGGTCGAAGATCAACCGGGACAAGGTGGCCGCCCTGATCGAACAGGGCCGGATGCGTCCGGCCGGGCAGGCCGAGATCGACCGCGCCAAGGCGGACGGCCGCTGGGAGGCGGCGTACGACAGCGCGAGGACGGCCACCGTGCCGGACGACCTCTCGGCGGCCCTGGCCGCCGACCCGGCCGCGGCGGCGTTCTTCGAGACCCTGGACCGCCAGAACCGCTTCGCGATCCTGTACCGCATCCACGAGGCCAAGCGCCCCGAGACCCGGGCGCGCCGGATCGAGACGTACGTGGCGATGCTGGCGAAGGGCGAGAAGCTCCACCCGTGACCGGCCGGCGCGGCTGCGGCTCATCACCCGAAGCCCGAAGGAGTACCGCATGTCCGGCGAGAACGAGAAGGACCGTGGGCCCCGGAACCGCACCCACGACCCCACCGGGAACCTCACCGAGACCTTCGCCTTCGCCTGCCTCGACTGCGGCACGGCCTGGAACCGGACCTTCGAGGTCATCGTCCTCCCCGACCCGGCCGGCTGCCTCAACCCCCTGGAGTACGTCGACGAGGACGGCCGCGCCATGCGCTCCCCCCTGACCGACGCCGTGTGCGCCGCCTGCGGCAGCCGAAAGGTACGCGTGGGCTGACCCTCACCTGGGTGAAGGACGACCCCCAGTTACTGCTGCCTACTCCTGCTTCTCGTCGAAGGAGGCGAAGTACGCGGCGGCCATGTCCTCGTCCCCGTGCCCCTGCTCGGCGGCCCGCCGGAACCGCTCGGCGCTCGCGGCGGCCACATCCAGCCGTACGCCGTTCCGCTCGCCCGCCTCGACGATCAGCCGGGCGTCCTTCGCGGCCGTGGACACCGCGAAACTCGCCGGAGTCAGCCGGTCGTTCAGGATCAGGCCGGCCTTGGCCCGCAGATAGCCCATGTCGAGCGGACCGCCCTCGATCGCGTCGAAGAAGTTCTGCGGGTCGACGCCGAGGGCCTGGGCGAGGGCCAGCACCTCGCCGGTCGCGCTGGTGGCGGCCAGCACCCAGCTGTTGGCGACGAGCTTGAGCCGCGTGGCACTCCCGGCCCCGCCCTCCGCACCGGTCCACACCGTACGGGCGCCCACCGCGTCGAGGACGGGAGCGACGGCCGCCCGGTGCTCGGTGGGCCCGGCGGCGAGCACGAGCAGCTGCCCGGCCTCGGCGGGCTGCCGGGTCCCCAGCACGGGCGCGTCGAAGAAGACGAGCCCCAACTCCCCTGCCAGTACGCCCAGTTCACCGATGGCGTCCACGCCCGCCGTCGTCGACTGCACCCACGCGGCCCCAGGCCGGAGCGCGGGCGCGGCCTCCCGCATGACCTCCCGGACGGCATCACCGTCGTACAGCATGGTCAGGACGACATCGGCGTCCCGTACGGCGTCGGCGGGCGTGTCGGAGAGCATGATCCCGCCCTCGACGGCCAGGGGCTCGGCCTTGGCGCGGGTCCGGTTCCACACCCGGACGACATGCCCGGACCGGGCGAGGCTACGGGCCATGGCGGCGCCCATGATGCCGGTGCCGAGGACGGCGACAGTGAGGGCGACGGTGCGAGCGGGGGTCTCGGTGTCGGTCATGAGTTCAGTTAACCAATTGACATCCTCCCCCTCTTTAAAAGAGGGGGATTCCAACCCGGTTGGGTTGAGGTTCACGGGCGTTCGAACGGCTGGTGGCCGTTGTCACCCCTCCGGCACCGGTTGAGCACCGGGGGCGGGGGATCCCGCCCTGTCCTGCCGCGACGTTGTGTGCTGCGTTCTCATCGGCGTTGCAGGTGAAGCCGCAGGACACGCAGACGAACTCGGCTTGGCTCTTGCGCGACCGCGCCTTGAGCCTGGCGGCCTTCGCGTACCCGGCCGCCTTCTGGGGGCTGTCCTTCCTGGCTCTGGCCGCCCGCCGCTCATGTTTTCGGACCTGGGCGCGTTCCTTGACGGTGAGTTGTGGGCAGCTCAGCTTCCGGCCGTCCGACAGGGCAGCGGTGATCGTGACACCCCGATCGATGCCGATCACCTCACCCGTGCCGGGCGCCGGGGTCCGCTCAGGGACGACTGCGAACGCAATGTGCCACTGCCCGTTGCGGAAGGTGACCCGGAACGTCTTCGCGTCGGGCAGCTTCGCACCTTTGCCCTTGACGCTGAGGCGGAACCGGACCCAGCCGCAGCCGGGCACCTTGACCTGAGCCCACCGCCGGTTGAGCCTGTGCACGACCACCGACCGGCCCATGACCTGCTTGCCGGTCTTCGCGTTCAGCTTCGGCGACCCGTCCGCGTTGTATTCCGGTACGCGGTCGGTGCCGATGACCCGGAAGCCCTCGTGCCGGTACTTCCTGCGCCAGGTCGGATCACCGAACCCGGACGTGAACTTGGCGTTCTTGGCCTTGGCGAAGTCCTTCAGTGCCTGCTGCTGCACGTCCGCGTTCCCCGAACCCAGCCACTCGTTCTCCCGCCGGGCCGCAGTGAGCTGACGGCACTGCTCCGCGAAACCGGGCGCGCTCCTACGCCACCGCCGCCAGTGCGCGTGCTGTTCGACGGCAAGGTTCCAGACATACCGGGCGTGCGCGCAGTGCGTGAGCATCCGCTCGGCCTGCGCGTGCGACGGATACATCCGGAAACGTGACATGCCACGAACCCAGCCACCCCGTTCCCCTCCCGCGCACGCCTTCGACCAACGTCACCCGTGAGAGTGACCGGCATGCTTTTGCCTTCCAGGGCAACCCCGATCACAGGGCCCTCAACCAGCCGGCACCACGAGCGGCTCAAGGCCAGCCCTCACCACCGTCTCTCCCAAGACGCCGAATCGCCCTGACGTCGATTCGGCTTCCCCTGCCCGGCAATCAAGGTGGACTGGGTCTTGCCAGCTGGTGAATCCATCCACCAAGATTCCGCCCGATGGATAAAATATTGAACCGGAGCCGGCCGTGACCCCGGCGCTGAAGTCAGCGAGCGGCCTCTTCGCCGCGACCCTGACCCTCTGTGTGCTGGGCACAGCCCCGGCCCCCGCAGCGACGGCGACACCGCACTCCGCCACCGCCGCAGTCCCCCTCCCCCACATCTGGCCGACCCCCCAACAACTGAGCCCCGGCCACGGCACCCATCCGCAACCGGTCCCGAAGCAGGTCGTCGAGGTCATCGGCAAGGCCACCGACCCGGCGGCCCGCACCCTCGTCGAACGCGTCCTGCGCGACGCCGGCGCCCGCACGATCCGTACGGTCACCGCGGGCCGCCCGATACCCCCCGCCGCCCTCACGGTCTACGTCGGCGGCCCCACGGAAAACCCGGCAACGGCAAAGGCGCTCAAGCACCTCGGCGCCAAGCCCCCCACCCAACTCCCCTCGGGCGGCTACACGCTGGCCACCGGCAAGGGCACCGTCGCCCTGTCCGGCGTGGACACGACGGGCACGTTCTACGCGGCCCAGACCCTCCGCCAGCTGATCACCCACAACTCAGTCCCCTCCGCAACCGTCCGGGACTGGCCGACAACGTCCCTGCGCGGAGTGATCGAGGGCTTCTACGGCGCCCCCTGGACCCAACAGGACCGCCTCTCCCAACTCGACTTCTACGGCCGTACGAAGCAGAACGTGTACGTCTACTCCCCCAAGGACGACCCGTATCTGCGCGCGAACTGGCGCGACGAGTACCCCCCGGCCCAACTGGCCACCCTCAAACAACTGGTGGACCGGGCGACCGAGAACCACGTCCGCTTCACCTACGCCCTCTCCCCCGGACTGTCGGTCTGCTACTCCTCGGCCGCCGACGTCAAGGCCCTGGTGGCCAAGTTCGAGTCGCTGTACGCGATCGGCGTGCGCTCGTTCGCCGTACCGCTGGACGACATCAGCTACACGGCGTGGAACTGCGCGGCGGACAAGGAGAAGTTCGGCACGGGAGGCGGAGCAGCGGGCGCTGCCCAGTCGACCCTCCTCAACAACGTGGTCAAGGACTTCGTCGACGCCCACACGGACGTGACCCCGCTGGAGATGGTCCCGACCGAGTACTCCGACCTCGCCGACTCCCCGTACAAGACGGCACTGCGCGAGCAGTTGAACCCCTCGGTCGTCGTCGAGTGGACAGGCGTAGGAGTAATCGCACCGACGATCACCACCGAACAGGCCCGCCAGGCAAAGGAGTTGTTCGGTCACCCGATCCTCATCTGGGACAACTACCCGGTGAACGACTACACCACCAGCCGCCTCCTCCTGGGCCCCTACACGGGCCGCGAGGCAGGTGTGCCCACCCAGGTCACGGGCATCACCGCCAACCCGATGATCCAGGCGGAGGCCAGCAAACTCGCCCTCTTCACCTCGGCGTCCTACGCCTGGAACCCGAAGGCGTACGACCCGAGGGCAGCGTTCCTCGCCTCGGTAAGGGACTTCGCGGCCACATCATCCGCCCCCAAGTCGACGGCAGCCGCGCTCCGGGTCTTCGCGGAGAACAACTACTCCTCCCTCCTGGACTCCACCGAGTCCCCGACCCTGACTCCCCTCCTCAAGACATTCACGACCGCGTACGAGAACGGAGACGACCTCGCCAAGGCGGCCGACGCACTGACGGCCTACTTCAAGGCAATGACAGAGGCCCCCGCAGACCTCCGAGCGAACCTCGCCAACTCCCGGTTTCTGACCGAGACTTCGACCTGGCTCGACAAACTGGGCGCGTACGGAGAGGCAGGCACGACAGCCGTAGACCTGATGCTGGCGCAGACGAACGGCGACACGGACTCCGTCTCGACCCTCTACGCCCGCCTCCAGTCACAACGCAAGCAACTCGACGCGGTCCCGCAGCAGATCGCCCCCGGCGTACTGGACCGCTTCCTGTTCGACACGACGCTGAGAGCGGCCCCCGACCCGGGCCCGGACGCGTCCTTCACTCCAACGTCCTTGTCCCTGACCTCCGGCACCAGCGCCACCTCAACCCTGACAATCACCGACAACCGCTCCACGACGGCCAGGACAACAACCTGGAAGATCAAGGAGGTTGACGGCCTGACCGTCACCCCGTCCTCCGGCACGGTCACCGTCCCGGCGGGCGGAAAGGTCACCGCGACCCTGACGTTCACGGCGGCGAGCGGGGCGGACGCGGGCACAAGATCGGTAGCGGTCACGGGAGATGGGCTGGTAAGCCGAGCAATCCCGGTGCAGATAGCCGCAGTCGGCGGCAGCGAACGGGCCCTGACCGCCAACTTCAGTGGCGCATCGGTCAGTTCGGTGGACCTGACCTCCGGTAGTTCCACCGAAATCCCGGTCGGCAACAACCCGGGGGAGGTCGTGATCAGCCCGGACGGCCGTACCGCCTATGCGGCGAACCAGGGTTCGGACACCGTGAGCGTCATCGACGTCGGCACGGCGAAGGTCACGGCGACCGTGGCGGTAGGGGACGTACCGGCGGGCCTCGCGCTCACGCCCGACGGCCGCACCCTCTGGGTCGCGGACTACTCCGACGACGCGATCCAACCCATCGACCTGGCCACGAACACAGCGGGCACGAAGATCGCGGTGGGCGACGGCCCGGAGAACATGGCGATCACCCCGGACGGCACCACCCTGTACGTGGCGAACATCCACGACAGCACGGTGAGCCCGGTGAACCTGTCAACGGGCAAGGCGGGAACGCCCGTTGCCGTCGGACCGAACCCGTTCAACGTGGTCGCGGCTCCCGACGGGCGGACGGTCTACGTGTCCAACTCCGGCGGCTCGACGGTCACTCCCATCGACACCGCCACGAACGACACCCGCCCGACCTTCCTGGTCACCGGCCAGGCGTACGGCCTAGCCGTCTCCCCGGACGGCCGCACCCTCTGGGTCAGCGCGAGCAACGGCGACACGATCACCCCGCTCGACACGGTGACCGGCGCCCCGGGCACCCCGACCACCGTCGGCCGCTCCGCCTTCGACATCACCCTCAACTGGAACGGCACCACGGCCTACGTCACCACAGCCGACGCAGGCACCTTGGTCCCGGTGACAACGGCAACGGGCAAGGTAGGCACCCCCCTGAAAACGGGCGCATACCCGCTGGCCGCGGCAGTGACGGGGGTGCCGGTCAGCTAGGCAGATCTGGCAGTGGACGGTTCTGGCGAAGTCGCGCGGTTCTACAGCGCGCCCCAAAGGGGCGCGGGGAACTGCGCGACCAGCCACAACGAGCCCGCAGACGAAAAGCCGGCCCTACAGCGGAGCGTTACTGCATCTCGGCCCAGGGATCGATAACCGCCGGACGGGCCGGCGCCGGCGCCGCAGTCGCCCGGCAGGTGAACCCCAGCCGATTCAACGCAGCGATCATCTCCTTCTCGGTGAAGTCACGCCGGTCCAGCCGAGTAATCACCGCACCGACCTGCTTGACCGGGTAGTCCACCCCACCGATGACGACGGCCGCACTGGTGATGGGCTCGGGAGCAACCCCGTCCATCTTGTGCGTGACCTCACTCATGATCAGGTCGAACGGGAATCGTGCGATCACACAACGCATGGTGCCTCCGCAGGTCGGGAAGGGTCCGGAGCCAGTGGCCCTGGGGCCGGCTGATCCGGTGCCGGTGCTGATACGGGTGCTGTACAGGTGCTCGTGCTGAAGCGGGAACTACTGCTGGAGCCGGAGCTGGTGCTAGCTGCTCTGCCGGGCGTCGGAACCCGGACGCCGGCGGGGCGCCCGACGCCGACGGCCACGTGGCTCTCCGGCGCCGTCCTGCTCCGTACGGGCGGACGCGCTCCCACCCGGCGTACGAGGCGGCTTGGCACCGCCACCGGTCGGACGCGAGGCCTTCTTGCCGCTGCCGCCACCCGACGTACGCGATCCGGCGGCGCCACCGGCACCCTCCGCACCTCCACGGCGTGACCGCGAACCCGACGAGGCCGCGCCCGTGCCCGTGCCCGCGCCGGAACCCGAGCGGGAGCCGGACCGGGACCGCGAGGACCTGGACCGGCCGGAGCCGTCGCCCTTCGACGGGGACGGCGGGGTCGGGGCCGGGACCGGAATGACGACGGGTATGCCCGAGGGCGTACGTGCGCCGGTGATACGGGTCAGCTCGGCGGCGCCGGGGCCGACCTTGGCGGTGTTCGGGTTGACGCCCGCCGCCCGGGTCAGGCTCCGCATCTCACGGCGCTGCTCGGGCAGGACCAGGGTGACCACGCTGCCGGAGGCTCCGGCACGGGCCGTACGGCCGCCACGGTGGAGGTAGTCCTTGGCGCCGCCGGGCGGGTCCACGTTGACGACCAGGTCGAGGTCGTCGATGTGGATGCCTCGCGCGGCCACGTCGGACGCGACCAGCACGGTGACCTCGCCGGTCTTGAACTGGGCGAGGGTGCGCGTGCGTTGGGGCTGGGAACGGCCGCCGTGCAGGGCCGCCGCACGGACACCGCTCTTCAGCAGGTGCTTGGTGAGACGGTCGACGCTGCGCCGGGTGTCCATGAACATCAGGACGCGCCCGTCGCGGGCGGCGATCTCCGTGGCGACCGTCTTCTTGTCGACGTCGTCGACGTAGAGCACGTGGTGCTCCATCGTCGTGACGGCGCCGGCGTGCGGGTCGGTCTGGTGCACCACCGGCTCGTGCAGATAGCGGCGGGCCAGCCGGCCGACGTCCGCGTCGAGCGTGGCGGAGAACAGCATGCGCTGTCCCTTGCGCGGCACCTGGTCGAGCAGATACGTGACCTGCGGCAGGAAGCCCATGTCGACCATCTGGTCGGCCTCGTCGAGGACTGTGACGGAGACCCGGTCGAGCCGGCAGTCACGGCGGTCGACGAGGTCGCGGAGCCGGCCGGGCGTCGCGATGACGACCTCGGTGCCGGCGCCCAGCGCACGGGCCTGACGGGAGATGGGCAGCCCGCCGACGACCGTGGTCATCTTCAGCTTCAGGGCGCGGGCGTGCGGGGTGAGCGCGTCCACGACCTGCTGGGCGAGTTCACGGGTCGGTACGAGGACGAGGGCCAGCGGGCGTCCCGCTTCGGCGCGCTGTCCGGCGAGCCGGGCCAGCATGGCCAGGCCGAAGGCCAGGGTCTTGCCCGAGCCGGTCTGACCGCGGCCCATGACGTCGTGGCCCGCGAGGGTGTCCGGCAGCGTGGCCGCCTGGATCGGGAAGGGGACGGTGATGCCCTCGACGGTGAGGGAGGCCAGCAGCGAGGGCGGCAGGCCCAGGTCGGCGAACGACCGGTTCATGCAGAACCTTCCTCAATGCGGCACGTCGACAGAGTTCACGGCAGCGCTCAACGTCCGCCGCGACAACGGCGGCACACAGGACAGAAAGGCCGTGGGGACGGGCCGAAAGGAAACGAGCGGTGAAGGGGATACTGAGACACCCCAAGAATCAGGGACGGCGACGACCGGTGTCCGGTGCGGAACCGTCCCGAAAAAACTGTGAGCCGGGGCCCACACCCCTAGGTGCGGGCCCCGGCCACATCACGTGTGTTGTCGATCTACTAGTTGACTATGACTAGCTGACTAGTGGACCGGCAGGTTCACGCGGATCAGGCGGGGAGGATGTTCTCCGCCTGCGGGCCCTTCTGGCCCTGCGTGACGTCGAACGTCACCTTCTGGCCCTCGTGGAGCTCACGGAAACCCTGGGTGGCGATGTTCGAGTAGTGGGCGAAGACGTCGGCGCCGCCGCCATCCTGCTCGATGAAGCCGAAGCCCTTTTCCGCGTTGAACCACTTAACGGTACCGGTGGCCATGTCAAATCTCCTTGGGGCATGCTCGGGGGCCCGCACCGTGCGGACCCCGCGTCGCCGCAATGATTGCCCCGCCGGAACTAACACCGGAAATCTTTGGGAACCACAACTGCAACTGAAAACCACGCTAGCACAGAACACGCCCCCACGGACGTGCGGCAATGTCACACGTCCGGCGGGAATAGTCGCTCCAGGTCACCCCGGTCAGGGACGGTGGGAACGTCCTCCCGGGTACCAAGGGTAGCCGCGGCCATCAGACGCCCCAGCCGCAGCCCGGCCAGGGCGTCCCGCCCTTCGAGCAGCGCGGCGAGGTACCCGGCGGCGAAGGCGTCGCCCGCGCCGACCCGTTCGACGACACGGGAGTCGGGCGTGGCCACGAAGACCTCCGTGCCGTCCGCCCCGTATACCGTCGCGCCGCGCCCGGCGTCCTTGACGACGATCACGGAGAGTCCGGGTGGGCGGTAGCCGGATCCGCTGATTCGACGTGTGTGAACATAGACGTATGTCGAATATGCCGAGTACGGCGGTGTCGGTGGCGGCCTGCTGTCCGCCGCTGACCGAGCGGGCGCTCACCGCCGAGGAGGCCGAGCGGACCGCCGCGATGTTCAAGGCGCTCGGGGATCCCGTCCGGCTGCGTCTGTTCTCGCTGGTCGCCTCGCACGAGGGTGGTGAGGCGTGCGTGTGCGACATCTCCGACGTGGGTGTCTCGCAGCCGACGGTCTCCCATCACCTGAAGAAGCTCAGGGAGGCGGGTCTGCTGTCGTCCGAGCGGCGGGGGACGTGGGTGTACTACCGGGTCGAGCCGGCGGTGATGGCGATGATGGGCCGGTTGCTGGCGTAGCCCGGGCCGGATTTTCCTCGCCCCCGCCGCCCCTACCCGTCCCGTCCCTGGGGGCTGCGCCCCCAGACCCCCCTTTCGGCCTGAACGGCCTCGTCCTCATGCGGTCAGTGGTGAGTTGGGTGACCGGCCGCGGTTGTTCCGACCAGAC